>CAXNJF010000116.1:0-5806 GCA_964202585.1 Trichlorobacter sp.
CGAACGCAAAGAAAATCAAAACCTTATTTAAAATGTGGCTTCACCTTTCGGGTGATTGGTCTAATCTTCATAAGTCTTTGTTTTTAAACGTTGTGTCGTTGCGCCGTTGCGTGCAACTGCTTTTTAAAGGTTAAATTTTATAGAGCAAAAACAGAGTCAGCAATACTCCCTCCACTGGTAGCCCATTCAGTTCGGATGGTTCGGAACGGGCATGATGATAATGCTGTGAATCGTAATCTGCTGCATACCCCCCATGGGGTGGGCTGATTTAATGAGCTGGAGGTCACCCGGCCAGCGCTGCAGGTTGCTGGTGCAGGTATAAACAACCGGGTGCAGATCTCCTGAATAGCATGAGCAACATGACAAAAGCCGACCTGTCTCCAGATCGGCTTTTGTCATGTCACAGGATGTATAATCGTCAGGCTCCGGCCTGTACCGCCGTAATCGCAACTACATTGACAATATCATCCACTGAGCAGCCACGGGAAAGGTCGTTGACCGGCTTGGACAGTCCCTGAATGATCGGCCCGACCGCTTCGGCACCAGCCACCCGCTCCACCAGCTTGTAAGCGATGTTACCGGCATCCAGGTCAGGGAAGATCAGGACATTGGCCTTGCCTGCCACCGGACTGCCCGGAGCTTTTTTCTCGCCGACTTTTGCCAGCAGGGCAGCATCGGCTTGCAGTTCTCCGTCAATCTGGATGTCAGGCTTGATGGATTTGGCAATCTCAACCGCCTTGGTAACCTTGTCCACATCGGCGTGGGCAGCGCTGCCTTTGGTGGAGAAGGAGAGCATCCCGACCCGTGCCTCTACATCCAGGAACGCCTTGCAGTTACCGGCAGTGGCAACCGCGATCTCGGCAAGAGCCTGGGCATCAGGATTGGGGTTCACCGCGCAGTCAGCAAACAGGATGATGCCGTTTTCACCAAAAGAGGGGGTCTTGGTGATCATCAGGAAGAAGGATGATACGGTCTTGATACCTGCAGCCGGTCCCACGGTCTGGAAAGCAGCCTTGAGCACATTGCCAGTGGTGCCGGTGGCTCCGGCAACTTCGCCCCCTGCATCGCCGTTTTTAACCATCATGCCGGCGTAGTAGAGGTTGTCATCGGCGGTCAGCAGTTTTTTGGCCTCTTCAGGGGTCATCCCCTTGGCTTTACGCAGTTCCACAAAGTCGGCAATGTACTGGTCCAGCTTGGGAGAGTCTGCCGGATTGAGCAGATCAACCCCTGCCAGATTGATCCCCTTGGCGGTTGCCTCGGCTTGAATCTTTGCCGGATCCCCCAGAATTACCAGCTTTGCCAGCCCCTGTGAGACGATCTTCTCTGCGGCATACAGCATCCGCTCGTCATAGCTCTCCGGCAGTACCACGGTCTGCAGGTTCTTTTTGGCCTTCTCTTTAATCTGGTCAACAAGATGCATCGTCCGTCCTCCTTGTAAAAATAAAACGAGTTTTTGCTAGATACCTGAACATACCCTGTGCGTCAACAAAAAAAGCCGCGAAAACGCGGCTTTTAGTTATGCTAAACAGTGTGCTGAATTGATCAGGCGTTCAGGGCTGCCGACACATCCTGTAAGGCCTTTTCAACGTTCTCATTATCCACCTGACAGGTACCTACCTGGAAGTGTCCGCCACCGCCGTTTTTCAACATCAGTGAACCGACATTTACCCTGGAACCACGGTTAATGATGCTGTGGCCAACTGCAAAGACGGTATTTTGTTTGTTTAATCCCCACATGATTCTGATAGAAGTGAATACGTCAGGGTAGAGGCTGTATTCAACAAAACGGTTGCCGGTGACAATTTCGTCAACAGGGCGGAGGTCAATAACCAGCACCTTGCCATCAACCTTGGAGTTTTCCAGAATCATTTTCTTGTACTCTGCCTCCTGCTCGGCATAACGGATCATCCGCTCTTTCACATCCGGATTTGTCAGGATCTCATCAATCTTCATGGTACGGCACATCTCGATCAGTTCTTCCATCAGCTGGTAGTTGCTGATCCGGTAATCCTTGTAACGGCCCAGGCCGGTGCGGGGGTCCATCATAAACGAGAGCAGTATCCAGCCCTGGGGATTCAATACCTCGTCAACGGTCAGGTCGCCGGAGTCGGTCTTATCTACCGCAATCATCATTTCTTCAATGCCGGGAAACTTTGTAGCTCCGCCATAATAGTCATAGATCACCCTGGCGCAACTTTTTTCCCAGCGGCTTTCCCCCTTGAAATCACAGTTAAACTTGAGTCGCTCATCCTCGCTCATGTGGTGGTCAAACCAGAGGCCGCAGCCGGGGATATACGGAATATTGGCCAGAACGTCCTGATCGGTGGCCTCAACCTTGCCATCCTGAACATCCTTGGGGTGGACGAATTTATAGGATTCAATAATACCGGCTTCTTTCAGCAGTACGGCACAGACCAGGCCGTCAAAATCAGAACGGGTTATGAGACGCATGTGGTTCCTCCTGGAGGTTTTTGGTCAGCAGAGATTTTTAGTATATCAGAACTTCACGCCCAGCGCATCTGCAACGGTATGAATATCTTTATCGCCACGGCCGGAGAGGCAGACCACAATCGTCTGTTCTTTAGCCATGGTTGGGGCCAGCTTGAAAGTATAGGCTATGGCGTGGGATGATTCCAGGGCAGGCATGATCCCCTCGTCACGGGTCAGGCGCTGGAAGGCAGCCAGAGCTTCATCATCAGTGATCGAAACGTATTCGGCCCGGCCGGTATCCTTCAGCCAGGCATGTTCCGGCCCAACGCCAGGATAATCAAGACCGGCAGATATGGAGTGGGCGTTGGCCACCTGTCCGTGGGCATCCTGCAGCAGGTAACTGCGTGTACCGTGCAGGATGCCGGGACGTCCGGCGCAGAGCGGCGCCGCATGTGCTCCGGATGCAATGCCGTGTCCGGCTGCCTCAACACCGATCATCCGGACGCCGGTGTCTTTCAAAAAGGGATAGAACAGCCCCATGGCGTTGCTGCCGCCACCAACGCAGGCCACCAAAACATCAGGCAGGCGTCCTTCAAGCTTCTTGTGCTGCTTTTTAGCTTCAGTACCGATCACCGACTGAAAGTCCCTGACCATCATCGGATAGGGATGAGGTCCGGCAACGGTGCCGATCACATAGAAGGTGTTGCGGATATTGGTGACCCAGTCACGCAGGGCCTCGTTCATAGCGTCCTTGAGGGTGGCAGTGCCGGCGGTGACCGGGGTAACGGTGGCCCCCAGCAGTTTCATCCGGAAAACATTCAAGGCCTGACGCCGGATATCTTCAGCTCCCATGAACACTTCACACTGCATTCCGAACAGGGCGGCAATGGTGGCGGTGGCCACGCCGTGCTGACCGGCGCCGGTCTCGGCAATCACCCGCTCTTTCTTCATCCGTTTGGCAAGCAGCCCCTGACCGATGGTGTTGTTTACCTTGTGGGCGCCGGTATGGTTCAGGTCTTCCCGCTTCAGGTAGATTTTTGCTCCCCCCAGCTGGCGGGTCAGTTTTTCGGCAAAATAGAGCGGAGAGGGGCGTCCCACATACTCTCGCAGGTAGTACTGGAATTCCTGTTTGAACTCGCGGTCATTTTTATAGTGGGCGTAGGCCTCTTCCAGTTCTTTCAGGGCGGGCATCAGGGTTTCAGGTACATAGCGGCCACCGTGGATGCCGAAGTGTCCGCGTTTATCTGGTTGTTTCATGGTAATGCTTCCTTTGCGTTGCGAATAAACTCCCGCAGCTTGTCAGTGTCTTTTTTGCCCGGCGCAGATTCAACACCACTGGAGACATCCACCCCCCAGGGGTGTACCTGCTGAATCGCTTCAGCCACGTTGGCAGGTGACAACCCGCCGGCCAGCACAATCCGGTGCCCCCGCAGCACCGCTTCGCGGGCGATCTCCCAGTTGAAACTGGTGCCGGTGCCACCGTAAAAAGAGGGAGAGAACGCATCCAGCAGACAGCCGGACAGGCGGTAACCGGCTATCGGATCAAGGCAGGTCAGGCTGCGAACCCGAAATGCCTTCATGATCCGGGCCTCGATCAGTGAACAATAGTCGGGAGATTCATCACCATGCAGTTGCACCAGCCCCAGACGACAGAGTCGGCTGATCCGGTTGACGGTTTCAGCCTCCTCATTTACAAACAGCCCGACTGCCTGCACAAAAGGAGGGAGCAGGTTGATGATCCGGGCCGCCTCTTCCGGAAAGATGTGCCGGGGAGATTCCTTGTAAAAGACAAACCCCAAGGCGTCAGCACCGGCTTCTACAGCGGTCTGGGCGTCCTCGGGGTTTGTTATGCCGCAGATTTTTACGCGTATCATAAAGAGGGGCAAGGGGCAAGGAGCAAGGGGCAAGGGAATATATCTGACCCTTGACCCCTGACCCTTGACCCTGATCAGATGTTAACCTTTGGCAGATGCTTTAACGACTCCTGTACAAGCTCTACCGGATACTCGTAATCTTCAAGATTACCGGAGAGATAGTTGTCATAGGCGGTCATATCCATAAAGCCATGGCCGGACAGGTTAAACAGGATGGTCTTTTCCTTGCCCTCTTCCTTGGCCAGCATCGCCTCATCAATGGCTGCCCGCACCGCATGGGATGATTCCGGCGCCGGTACGATCCCTTCCTTGCTGGCAAACAGCATGGCCCCTTCAAAACAGGCGGTCTGCATCAGGGAGCGAGCCTCAATCAGTCCGGCATTATAGAGCTGGGAAACCAGTGGTGATTCACCGTGGTAGCGCAGTCCACCGGCATGAATGCCGGGAGGCATGAAATCATGACCGAGGGTGTACATCTTGGCGATCGGGCCAATTTTGGCAGTATCGCCATAGTCAAAGTCATAGACCCCCTTGGTCAGGGTAGGACATGAAGAAGGCTCAACCGCCAGGCAGCGCACTTTTTTACCGGCAGCCTTGTCGGCCAAAAACGGGAAGGCGATACCGGCAAAGTTTGATCCGCCACCGCAGCAGGCAATGACCACATCAGGGTAATCGCCAACCATCTTCATCTGCGCAATCGCCTCCTGACCAATCACGGTCTGGTGCAGACAGACGTGATTCAGCACACTGCCCAGGGCGTAGTTGGTGTCGTCGTGGGTAGCGGCATCCTCAACCGCCTCGGAAATGGCCAGTCCCAGACTGCCGTTGGAGTTCGGGTCCTGTGCCAGGGCTTCCCGTCCGGCGTTGGTCTGATCTGATGGAGAAGGGTGAACCGTAGCCCCCCACATCTGCATCATCGACTTGCGGTACGGCTTCTGGAAGTAGGATACCTTGACCATATAGACGGTGCATTCCAGGCCAAACAGGTTGCAGGCCAGGGCAAGAGAGCTGCCCCATTGTCCGGCTCCGGTCTCGGTGGCAAGCCGTTTGATACCGGCCAGCTTGTTGTAGTAGGCCTGCGGTATTGCAGAGTTAGGCTTGTGTGAGCCTGCCGGTGAGACCCCTTCGTATTTGTAGTAGATTTTGGCCGGGGTCCCCAGGGCTTGTTCCAGACGGTGAGCACGGAACAAGGGGGAGGGACGCCACATTTTGTATATCTCGCGTACCGGTTCCGGGATGTCGATCCAGCGCTGGTTGGACATCTCCTGCTCCAGGATGGCGGGCGGAAAGATGGCCAAAAGCTCCTCAGGGGTTACCGGTTGATTGGTACGGGGCGAGATGACCGGCGCAAGTGGGCCTGGCAGATCAGGGATAATGTTGTACCACTGGGTGGGTATCTTGTCCTCAGGCAGAATTATCTTGGTTTGCATGCCTTTTCTCCTATTCCAGATTGTCTTCTATACGGATCAGTCGGCTTTTCTCACTGATAAAGTCAAAGCTGT
>CAXNJF010000117.1:0-5803 GCA_964202585.1 Trichlorobacter sp.
TTGATCGCAACCAAACGGTTGATCTTGGGATCCTTACCCAGGTAGACCACCCCCATTGCCCCACGGCCCAGCTCTTTCTGAATCTCATACCTGCCGATCGTGGGAGCGGAAACGGTTACCCCGCCGGGGCCGGCGATGATGGTTCCTTCACGCCGCCCTCCCCCGCCAAAGATCATGGTTTCGCCCGCCATCTTCATGGTGGCGATCCGTTCCTTGATATCCTTGTAATCGCCAGCGGTCAGGATATGCTCGTACACCGCCCCGGATTTGTTGAACATCCGCTTGCGCTCAAAATCAAGGGCCAGGTTGTAGAGCAGATCCTTGATTGTATCGTCTTCAATCGGGCATTTGCGGAACTTCTCAAAGGCCAGATCAAGCAGCCCTTGCCCCTGGAAAGAAAGCCCCAGCATCTTGTTGGTCTCAATACTGTCACTTTCCACCAACTCATTACGCTGCTCGGTCACCATGTAGCGCATGGAGACCAGCGCCGTGTAACCGATGGCCAGCAAGAGGGTTGGGCCCACCATCCCCAGCCACAAACCCTGACCACTGAACAGCCAGACCGCCGCGCCATTCCACAGCAGCAAAAGGCCGGCAGCGATAGCAGCGCTCATGCCGGCCTTCAGACGGGGCATGGCCAGGGCCAGAAACAGCCCAAACAGCAACATCGCCCCCAACTCGGCCCAGCGGGCCCAGGCCGGACGGGCGATCACATTGTTGTTCAGCAGATTTTCAATGACCGTTGCCATCACCTCAACACCCGGATAGGCTGACTGGAACGGAGTCACGGTCAGTCCGGCAATTCCGGTGGCCACCGGACCGATCAGCACAATCTTGCCCTTGAACTGCTCCGGCTTGATACTGCCAGCTGCAACATCATAAAATGAATAGGTGGGAAACGTTCCATACCCACCGTTAAAGCTGATCAACATCCTGCCCCGCTCATCCACCGGGATCGAAAGCCGTCCGGCAGTCAGGCGATCCGCAGAGATATTCAGATCCTTCGGTGCGATCCGCAGGTAAGAAAGCGCTGACTGCAAACCAAAAGAAGGGAACAGACGTCCACGGTAATGGATCACCAGCGATTCACGCCGCACCGTACCGTCACTGTCAGCCATGATATTGGTATGCCCAAGAGAAAGCGCTTTGTCGGCAAAGGCAGGAATCGGGGCCGCAACCTCACTGGCCTGCAGCAGACCGGCAGGACTGGCCTGCTCCTTAGATGCTCTTTTCAGATATTCCGGCAGGTTTGGGTCAGGGTTTCCGGCCTGATCTCCCAGGGTAAAAAACAGTGGCAGGATAACTTTCTTTGTCAGTGCCAACGATTCAGTCAACAGCGCATCGTTATCCAGCTTCTTTTCAGACTGGCTGATGGCATCCAGCACTGCCGGGCTTCCCCCCAGCTTGGCCACGGTATCCTGCAGCGCCTTCAGTTCTTGCAACCCGGAGTTTTTATCAGCCTCGGTATAAAGAATATTGGTCCCGATCAGGGCCGGTTCGTAGGAAGCGATCTGGGCCATCAGCTCCGCCATGTAGCCCCGTGGCCAGGGCCAGCGCCCCAAACGTTCAATGCTGGCATCGTCAATGGTCACCACCACAATCGGAGCAGTCGGTTTCTTTGCCCTCAGTCTGGCTCGCAGATCGTAGCTTTTGTATTCAAGCGACTGCAGCGGATACCACTGCACCAGGGTCGCCAGCAAAAGTACCAGCGTGAGCGCACCAGCCACCAGCCAGTTGGCATGTTTAATCTTGGGAATCTTCATGGGAACTCCAAGTCTCTTGATACAGCTTAGTGTAACGCAAAACGCCTGATGCGCAAGTTGCTACCCCAGATGCAGCTCGTCCAGCGACAGACGGTAGCCTGGCAGAAAGTGATCAAGAAAATAGATCACCTCAGGCAACGGACTTTTACGCAGGTTATCAAGATGTTCCTGACCTGCCCGCTTGAACTCAAGATTGCCGGACTTCTCTTCTTCCAGACACTTGATCAGGGCTGCAATCTTGTCGGCTGCCTTAATAACCGGCTGATACTGCTGGTCATGCTCTTCAAAAAAGAACAACGGTTTGTAGACCGAAGCCAGCTCTGGCGGCAGCATCGCCAAAAGCTTGTTCCGGGCACGATCCTCAAGCTCGTGGAAGGATTTCTTGAAATCCGGATTAAAATATTTGACCGGGGTGGGCATATCACCGGTAAAGATCTCGCTGGTGTCGTGGAAGATGCCGTACAGCGCTGCCTGGTTGGGATCAAGGCAGCCATCATAAAAAGTATTGCGAATCACCACCAGCGCATGGGCCAGCATGGCTACATCCAGAGAATGTTCCTTGATGTTCTCCGGCTGGGTATTCCGCATCAGCCCCCAGCGGTTGATGTACTTCATCCGGGCCAGAAAGGCGAAAAAGTCGTGACGGTCAGGAGTTTCGAGTGGTTTCATGCTACCTGCTTTCATGTAGATGCTATCTGAGCAAAGAAGCTGTCAAGCTCCCTGATCCATCCATCCTTGATACTTTGATCCACAAAACTGGCTTCAAAACTGTTGCGCGCCAACTGGTACGCCTCCTCTGCCCCAAGCTCCGGCAATGCCGCGAATGTTTCGGTGTAATTCCGGTTCAGGTAGCCGCCAAAATAGGCTGGGTCATCAGAATTAATTGTTGCTGCAATACCGGTAGCCAGCAGCTTGCCGACAGTATGTGCATCAAGGCGTGGAAATACGCAAAGTTTCACGTTGGAAAGGGGACATACGGTCAAAGGTATCCGCTGCCGGGCCAGCCGCTCAACAAGCCGGGGATCATCCAGACAGTGTACCCCATGGTCAATTCTTTCCGCGTTTAGCAGATCAAGGGCATGGCATATATAATCGGCAGCCCCCTCTTCTCCGGCGTGGGCCACCAAGTGCAGCCCCAGCTCGCGGCAACGTGCAAATACCCTGGCAAATTTCTCTGGCGGATTGCCACGCTCACCGCTGTCAAGGCCGACTCCGATGAACTTGTCGCGGAACGGCAGCGCATCTTCCAGTGCAAGAAAAGCATCCTCTTCGCTCAGGTGACGCAAAAAACAGAGGATCAGCGAGGCGCTCAGTCCCAGCTCTTCACGGCCACGAAGAACTGCCCGGTCCAGTCCGTTAATAACGGTCTTAAAAGGAACTCCTCTGGCTGTATGGGTCTGCGGATCAAAGAAAATTTCAGCATGGACAACATTATCAGCCTTGGCGCGCAGCAGGTAAGCCCAGGCCATATCAAAAAAATCCTCTTCATTCTGCAGCACACCGGCTCCGGCATAGTAAATATCCAGAAAGCTCTGCAGATCAGTAAAAGCATAGGCAGCACGCAGCTCTTCAATCGTTGCATAGGGAAGTTGCAGCCGGTTCCGTGTTGCCAGCTCAAAGATCAGATCCGGTTCCAGAGAACCTTCAATATGGATATGCAATTCGGCTTTGGGCATGGCGCACAGCAGTTCAGGCAGGAGTTCACGGGGGATGGCGTCAAAATGCATGGTTGTCACATCCTTTCGGGTAGCTTGCACCTGGTAATTTTGCGCAACAGTCAGACACATGAATGGCACGGGGAACGTTTATCATTCCCACGCTCCAGCGTGGGAATGCCGCCTGTGACGCTCCAGCGTCACGTCAGGCGAAACATGCTGTCCAGGTAGTATGGCCAGGATTAAACTTTGCCCGCATTTACCTTATTTTATTCATTATATTGTCCACTATTTTTGTTTCATCAATGCAACAACTGTCAGTACATGGTCATACAATTCCTGTATTTCCTTTCGCAATGCTGGTCGGTCAAGCAGTTCATCAACTGTTTCCAGTGGTTCGTATCGCAACTGTGCGGCAAACGGAATCAACAGGGTCAGATTTCGGAATTTTTCGATATCACAACCCAATTCCCGGAGTATCATGAAAAAAACTCGTAAATCATGGCCGAAGCTATATGTTCCACCAATTGAAGCTATCCAGGCTTTAAGTGATTTTTCAACCGCCTGCTGCGCATGAAAACCAAAAATTTCATCGTCTATGGATTCCGGTGACATCATTATATCCATAGCTTTTATGTCTTTTGAAGCCATCAACAACAACTGTTCTGCTTGGTCAATTTGATTCATACAATGTTCTCCCTTCACGCAAAGCATGGGCAATGACGTGATTTTTTACATCCTTCCACTTATCAATCTCCTGCGGGGTAAACACCAGAAAATCAATCGGAATAAAGTAATCGAACATAATATTCCCGAGTCGCGTCATTTCCGCCCGGCGGCTACGTTGCGCATCGAATGGGCCATCCTCCACGATTATAAAATCAAGGTCAGAATCAGCACGAGACATGCCACGAGCATGAGAACCGAACAGTATAATCTTACGAGGTTTTACTTCCCGTACTATGAGGTCTGTCATTTCCTGTATTAGTTCTTCTGTTACCTGAAGCATTGATTGTCTCCTGCATTCTATGAGTCATTTGATAGTGTCCAGGTAGTATGGCTATACAACAAAACAACCGATGTAGTCCGTCTGGAATTCAGGTTTAACAGTTTGATACTATTACAAAAAGTTAGACATCAATGGCACGGGGAACGTTCCGGCTTTGTTACTCCGGCGCCAGCACAAAACTGTCCCGGTGTCTGGGCCTGATCAGCGAAAAATGCCTGCGGTCGGTAGTCAGGATGGTGGTTGCCTTCAGCCGCTCGGCAACAACAATCACCGAGGCATCCACCAGGCCGATGTTGGCGTCACGGTAGGTTGCAAGCAGTTCAAGCGCCCGGGACAGGTCAGCATCCGTTACCTGTTCCAGACGCAATTCACCTGTGGCCAGTGAACGGACAAAGGCTTCCTCAGCCTCAGGAAAAAGGTGGGTATTCAGCAGGTAACAAGCCTCCGGCACCACCGTAACCGGCACTATTAACCTGCCTTTGAAGCTCTTGAACCATGCAACAGCCCGATTGTGCCAGGCATCCCGCCGGTCGGCCAGGGCGTAGATAATGCCTGTATCCATAACCACCGGTGCGATGGAGATTACTTTTGCCACAGCATCTCCTCATGACGTTCGGCAACCGTCGGGTCTGTCCCTTCTCCGATGCCGATAAACGAAAGCGAGGCATCAGGGGCCGGGCGATTATCAGCTACATAGCGCTCAAGCGCTTCCCGCACCACCTCGGCAACACTGCTGTTTTTTTGCCTGGCCAGATTTTTCACATCATCAAGCAGGTATTCATCTGCAAAAATGGTCGTCCGTTTCATGGCACACCTCCAATATATGATGTATGCTATATGACGAAATAAACGATGTCAAGTCATACCCTCTCAAACGTCTCAAACAACGTCTTGTAATCATCCAGTGCAAACCTGTCAGTCATACCTGCCAGATAATCGGCAACCGTCCGTTCCACACCGTTCTGTTCAATCCGGCGGTGATACTTGGGCGGCAGCAGGTTTGGTCGCTTCAAGTAGGTTTCAAACAGCCGCGACAGCACATGCTCGGCCTTGACCCGCATCTTGTCCACCTTGTGATGGCGGTAGAGCTTCTCCTTCAGAAACTTTTTCAGAGCCATGTTTTCCTGCTCCACCTGGGGGCTGAAATGGACCAGCACCCGGTTGACCCGCCGCAGATCATCCAGACTGTTAATGGTGTACTGCTGGATGTTGGCCCAGGCGGTTTCGCAGATATCGGTAATCTGCATACCGATCAAAGCACTGACCGTGCGGGCCACCAGCCGCTTGTCATCAATGGCCGGATACCGTTTCCGCACCCGGTTGGACATCCGGCTCCAGAGATCCACCGCTTTCAACAAATCAAGGGTCAGGTAGCC
>CAXNJF010000118.1:0-5799 GCA_964202585.1 Trichlorobacter sp.
TCCTGGAAGGAGAAGTTCTGCTCCGGGTCAAGCACCTCCAGCAGGGCTGAGGAGGGATCGCCCCTGAAATCGTGGGAGAGCTTGTCGATCTCGTCCAGCATCAGCACCGGGTTGTTGGAGCCGCAGCGGTAGATCTCTTTGATAATCCGTCCCGGCAGCGCGCCGATGTAGGTACGGCGGTGCCCCCTGATCTCGGCTTCATCCCGCACGCCACCCAGGGAGACCCGCACAAATTTACGTCCCAAGGCACGGGCAATCGAGCGCCCCAGCGAGGTTTTACCCACCCCCGGCGGCCCCACAAAGCACAAGACCGGCCCCTTCATGGTTTCCTTCAGGGAGCGAACCGCCAGAAATTCAAGAATCCGCTCCTTGACCTTCTTGAGGTTGTAGTGATCCTCATCCAGCACCTGTTCGGCCTTGACAATATCCAGTGAATCTTCCGTGGATATATTCCAGGGCATACCGGCCAGATAATCAAGATAGGTACGGCTGATGTTGTACTCCGGCGAGGCCTGATTGATCCGCTCCAACCGCTTCAGCTCCTTCAGGGCGATCTTCAGCACCTCTTCCGGCAGTTCCGCCTCTTCGATCCGTTTGCGCAGATCAACAACATCGGCATTGCGGGGATCATCCTCCCCCAACTCTTCCTGTATCTGCTTCATCTGCTCCCGCAGCAGGTAATCCTTCTGATTCTTGCCTACCCGCTTGTTCAGTTCGGTCTTCAGATCAGCATGGACCTGCAGCTTCTGTACCTCATTGGTCAGGTGAACATAGACCTTCTTCAGCCGCTCCAGCGGATCCACCGTCTCCAGCAGCTCCTGCAGATCAGGCAGCGGCAGGTTGACGTACAGCGCCACCAGGTCGGAAAGCCGGGCCGGATTATCGATGTAGTCGATCATTTTCATGACATCATCCGGCAGCGGTTTGCCGTAGGAGAGCGAGATCTTCAGGAGACCGATCAGGGACTGCACCAACGCCTCAGACACCAGCCCCTTTTCTGTAAACTCCCGGACCACCTGATTTTGCACCAGCGGGAACGGTGTGGTCTGCTCCAGATCAGCCAGTCTGATCCGGTTAATCCCCTCCAGGGTCACCTTGTAGCGGCCACCGCTTACCTTTTTGATCTGGGTCACCCGGCAGACTGTGCCGATCTCGCACATGGAAGATTGCAGATCATCCCCAAGAAATTCCTTGCGTTGGAAAACAACGGCAACAAAGCCGTCGTAGACTTCCTGGGCTTCCCGGAAGCGGATCACCTCCCGGTCATCAAGGTAGAGCGGAAACACCATGTACGGAAAAGCAACCATGTCCTTTAAAAGGCACAGCGGCAGTATTTCAGGTATAGCCAATTCATTATGGGGCATCTGGAACGCTACTTTCTGTATTCTCTGTAATTTGTGTAAAAATTAATAGTACCACGCAGGGATGAAATCTTCAATCATGTGTCCTTGCCTGCACGGACCTGAACCGGAACGGATTCCACACTGCGGGCCGCACCACCCAGCTGGCGGTACAGCAGCGCAAGAAAGCGGATCGTTACCAGACGATGCAGGGTGGCCTGGGTCAGACGGTAGAGCCAGCGGCGGATACCGGAAGGGCGCTGAGAACCCAGCAGCAGCGGGCAGTAGTCTGACAAGCGCAGGGTCACCCGCAGGCAACCATCAGGCCGTGGTTGCAGAAGAATGGACAGCTCACCCCGGTCACATTGCGCCTGCTGTACCAGGTGTCCGCCGCAGATCCGCAGGGCCAGCCCTTCACCTTCTGCAGTTGTACTGAAAGCCGGTGGCAGAAAGCAGAGCAGAGGAAGCTGCCCCAGTAACAGAAAGGAAACGCCTTCAGCACTACTGTCCGGCTGCACCAGGCGAAAGGTAAGGCGCTTGATGGCAGCAAGATAGTAAGCAAGTACCCGCTCTGCAGTAAGATCCGTAGCCAATTCAGGTGGCAGATCGGTCCACTGGATGGAAAAGACGGAGTTGTCTTCTACCAGTACCTGCTGGCAGGCAATCTTTTGTGGCTGTTCAGTGGGCATGTCTGCTAGTGTGACACAAAACGGTCCACTTGCCAGCAGATGATTTTATGGCAGAATAGGAAGATCATGAAAATTGACACAGTACCACGTATATTGGTCACCGGTGCAGGTGGTTTTATCGGCCGCAGGTTGGTCAGCGAGCTGCTTACACGTGGTTACCGGGTACGCTGCATGGTCCGCAGGCCAACGGACCTGCCTGCCGGGGTTGAGCAGATGCAGGGAGACCTGCTGAAGCCGGACAGCCTGCCCGCTGTACTGGAAGGGGTAACCACAGCCTATTATCTGGTTCACTCCATGGGGGCAGGCAAAGGCGACTTCGCCGAGCAGGACCGTCAGGCGGCCCGTAATTTTGTTGCTGCAGCTGATGCTGCCGGACTGCAACGTGCGATCTACCTGGGCGGTCTGGGGGAGACCGGCGACAACCTGTCTCACCACCTGGCCAGTCGGCTTGAGGTGGCCAACATCCTCCAGACCGGGCATTTCAGCACCACCTTTCTCCGGGCTGCCGTGATCATCGGTTTTGGCGGTTCATCTTACGAAATGGTACACAGTCTGGTACAACGTCTGCCGGTGATGATTACCCCTCGCTGGGTTGCCACCCGCAACCAGCCGATTGCAGTGGGTGATGTCATCGCCTATCTGGCCGGCTGCCTGGAGGAGCCGAAGACCGCCGGTGAAACCTTTGACATCGGTGGGCCGGAGATCCTGACCTATAAAGAGATGATGGAACGTTTTGCTGCCGTTGAAGGGAAACGGCTCTGGATCATCCCGGTGCCGGTGCTGACCCCGAAGCTTTCATCCTATTGGGTGGGGCTGGTGACACCGGTAAAAGCAGCCATTGCCATCGCCCTGATTGAGGGGCTGAAAAACGAGGTAATCTGCAGGGATAACCGGATTCGGGAGCTGATTCCGATCCGTCTGACCCCTTTTGATGAAGCCATACAAACGGCCCTGGCCGAACAACAACAAGGAGGAACCCCATGAAGAAGATTGGTGTAGTACTTTCAGGATGTGGCGTACGTGATGGCAGCGAGATCCATGAAGCGGTCTGTGCCCTTCTGGCGATTGATCAGGCCGGTGCCGAAGCGGTCTGCATGGCCCCGGATATCCAGCTGAATGAGGTGAACCACTGCACCATGGAGCCGACAGGGGCACAGCGAAACGTACTGGTTGAGGCAGCCCGGATCGCCAGGGGCAACATCAAAAATATTGCTGAGGTGAAGGCAACGGATATCGATGCCCTGGTCTTCCCCGGCGGTTTTGGTGCTGCCCTGAATCTATGCGATTTTGCCTTGAAAGGGGCTGCTGCTTCGGTTAATCCTGACGTCGCCCGGCTGGCACGTGAAGTCCATGCCGCAAAAAAACCGATCGGCGCCATCTGTATCGCTCCGGCTCTGATCGCCGCCATTTTGGGCAAGGATGCCGGACCAACCCTGACTATCGGCACTGATCCTGGCACTGCTGCCGAAATTGAAAAGACCGGCGCCCGGCATCAGGATTGTCCCGCAACCGGTTTTGTGGTTGATCAGGCCAACAAGATTGTCAGTACCCCGGCCTACATGCTGGCCGGCAGGATTTCAGAGGTGTATGAAGGGATCGGCACGTGTGTCAAGGCGGTCGTTGAGATGGCGTAACTCTGCTCATGTCACATGTGCTAAACACTGAAGGAATCATGAACCCTGAAGAATCCTGCATACGGATGGAACAGGTCCGCTACACGGTTGGCGGGCGGACGATCCTGACCGATTTTGACCTGCTGCTCGAACGTGGCGTCAGCCGCACGATTCTGGGGGTGAGCGGTTCCGGCAAGACCACCATTCTCAAGCTGCTGCTGGGGCTGATCCATCCCCAGAACGGGAAGATTTTTATCAACGGCATGGAGATTACCGGGAGGCCGGAGTCAGAGTACCGCGAGCAACGCAAGAAGATTGCGATTGTTTTTCAGGGGGGGGCGCTGTTTGATTCCATGACGGTGGGGGAGAATGTCGGCTACCGGCTGTTTGAGGAAGGCCGCTTGTCACAGGCAGCTATTGAAGAGATTGTACGGGAAAAATTACGTTTTGTGGGGGTTGAGCCGGCCCTGGATCTCTATCCGGCCGAGCTGTCCGGCGGTATGAAGAAGCGGGTGGCGATTGCACGCGCCCTGGCTGCCGATCCGGAGTATATTTTTTTTGATGAGCCGACCACCGGCCTGGATCCGATCGGGGTTTACAATATTGTCAGCCTGATGAACCGGCTGCAGGAGGCCGGCAAGACCACCCTGATGGTTACCCATGATCTGCCCACTGCCTTTGTCACGTCACAACGCTTCTCATTAATCCATGAATCACGGCTGGCTTTTGAAGGGACTGAAGCAGAACTGCGGGCTTCCCTGTTACCCAATGTGCAGGAGTTTTTACAGCCGACTGCAAAGTCGCTGTTTGTGTGAGGAATTGAGGCTATGGAACGAAGCAACCAGATAGGTTGGGCACAGGTACGGGCCGGGGTGTTTATCCTGATTACCCTGCTGCTGACAGCAGGGGCGATCCTGCTGATGGGGCAGAAAACCAAGCTGTTTATCCCGACCAGCACGATCAGGATTACCATGAAAAACGTGGTTGGCCTGAAAGAGGGGGCACCGGTCTGGCTGGCGGGGGTGGATGTGGGGGTAGTGCAGCAGATCCGTTTTGCTAATCCCCGGGACACCAATGAGGTGCTGATTGTTGCGGAGGTGGATTCAAAAGCGCACAAAAAGATCGGCGATGACTCCCAGATCACGATCAAGACCCGTGGCCTGATGGGTGAAAAATATGTGGATATCCTCCCTTCGGCGACCTATCACGAAAAGCCTGCCACCCAATTTAGCGGAAGAACCATCCATACCATTGATGATGTGGCCCAGAAGGCCGGTGTTACCTTTGAAAAGCTGAACAGTATCGTGGATAATGTGCAGTCCGGCAAAGGAACCCTGGGGATGCTGGCAACCGATACCCGGCTGTACCTCAACGCTGTCCAGCTTTCCAATGAACTGAAAATCCTGGCCGGTACCATCAACCGTGGTGAAGGAACCCTGGGCAAGCTGGCCCGCAGCGGCGAGCCCTACGACAAACTGATTCATATCCTGGCCAGGGCTGACAAAACGCTGCATGATATCCAGAGCGCCGATGGAAGCCTGAACCGGCTGATCTACGACAAGACCCTCTATACCAAATTGATCAATCTGGCGGACAAGAGTAATCAGGCTGCCGATGACGTACGGGAACTGAACCGCAAGCTGACCTCAAAGGACAGTACGATCGGTATGCTGCTGAATAACAGGGAACTGTACGACAAAGGGTTGTCTCTGATCACCAGGGCAGATACTTCCATGAAAGATCTTGAGATCTTGACAGCACGGATCAAGGCTGGCGAGGGAACTGCCGGGAAGTTGATCAACGAAAAAGAGTTGTATGAAAAACTGAACCGCGCCGTGGATAATATGGATGCCCTGATGGTGGATATCAAGAAGAATCCGGGGCGGTACGTCAAGCTATCACTGTTTTGATCGAGAAGAGCAAGAGGAGTTTAACGAAATGAAATGGTTGTATTTATTTGTACTGATGCTGTGCGCCCACCCGCTGTATGCTGCAAATCTTGAAGACAAGGTCGTTGAGCATACCTTTAAAAACGGCCTGAAACTTTTGATGGTGGAGCGTCATAGTTCGCCCACGGTTTCAGCCTGGATCCGCTTCAAGGTGGGCAGCGTCAATGAACGCAGCGACGAGCGGGGAATTGCCCACCTGCTGGAGCAT
>CAXNJF010000119.1:0-5739 GCA_964202585.1 Trichlorobacter sp.
CCTTAGGTGAGATGTTTCCTGTTACCGGTGCTACACCACCTGCCTCAAGTATCCGGTTGACCATCTCCCAAAGTGGAACCGGCTCACCATTACTGACAAAATAAGCCTTGCCTGCCACCGTACTGCCTGGGGCCAGGCGGTCAGCTGCCTGCAGGTGAGCCTTGGCAGCATTATCCACGTAGACTGTATCCACCAGACAGGGCCGGTTGCCGATACGCCGTAGTCTGCCGCTTCTTCCTTTGGCAATAATCCGTGGCACCAGATGATTATCACCCGGCCCCCAGATCAGGTGGGGACGTAATACCACCGTAGAGAGCTGTGGCGAATTGGCTGCCAGTACAAGCTGTTCGGCCAGTGCCTTGGTTTGAGGGTAAAAAGCCTCGTAATGTTCAGGGTAGGGCAGTGACTCGTCTCCACCTTCAACATCAGTGCCATCAAAAACAACGCTGGGTGAACTGGTGTAGACCAGCCTAGCAATACCATGTACCCGGCATGCCTCCAGCACATGTTCTGTACCGGTTACATTGGCCTGGTAGAAGTCGTTATAGCTGCCCCAGATGCCGGCCTTGGCAGCCACATGATAGATAGTGTCGCACCCTTTGGCAGCTTTGATCAGTGCGGCCTTTTCGGAAAGATCGGCCTGTATCTGCTCAACCCCAAGGAGAGCAAGTGCTGAATAGCTGGAGCGGGAGATGCTGACCACCTGATCGCCCCGTTCGCGCAGCATCCGCACAATCACGCCGCCAAGAAAACCGCCACCGCCGGTAACCAACGCTTTCATGCCAGTTTTTCCTTGGCCCAGACCGCAAGTTTCTCACGGAAAATCTTGGCGTTGTGGCGGATATCCACCGGAAAGGCAGGATGGAACAGGATCGAGTTGATCATTGAAGTATGGGGATGGTGGGCGGCAATAATCAGCAGTTCAGAGCGTAACTGTTCCAGGCTGGTGGTAACCCCCTGTTCCAGTTCAATGCAGATCACCGGTTGCTGGCTGCCTTTGGGGCCGATACCGACCAGAGCGCTGCGATAGACGAGTGGATGGGTGTTAAAGACCGCTTCTACGGGGATGGTGAACAAAGGGCCATGCAGAGATTCAACCCGATGGGACTTGCGTCCACAAAACCAGAGCCTGCCGGTTTCATCCTGCCTGCCCAGATCTCCCATACGATGAAAGAAACCGCTTTCTGGATCGCTGATCTTGGCCAACTTGTCTGCTTCTGGGTGCTGGAAGTAGCAGCGGGTGACCTGCGGTCCCTGCACCACAATTTCTCCCACCTGACCTGGTGTAACTCGTAGCTGATCACACCAAACCTGAATCGGGTCGTCCGAGATGGTGATAATCTCAACTCGTATCCCCTCCACCGGTTTGCCGATGCAGACGCCGCCACCCTGCTCCGTAATGCTGCGAGTTTTATCCAGTATCTCGGCACTGCCAATGGAGCAGACCGGCAGTGATTCAGTGGCTCCATAGGGGGTGAAGATCTGAACACCAGGGGACAACATGCATGAAAAACGTTCCATAACAGCAGCAGCAACCGGCGCACCGGCAGAGATAACCCGTTTCAGAGTGGGTAGCTTGATCCCCTGCTCGGCACCATAGCGGCTAACCCGGTTGATCAGGGCTGGTGAGCCGAACATGGTGGTAACATTATGGGTTGTAATGGCAGAGATGATCTTGGTCGGGTCTACGGTGCCGGGCCGGGTAAAATCCATTTCCGGGATCACTGCGGTCATGCCCAGGGCTGGTGCAAACAGAGCAAACAGCGGGAAAGTGGGCAGATCGATCTCGCCCGGTTGGATGCTGTAGACCTGTTTCAACGTCTCAACTTGGGCGCTGAAGTTGGCATGGCTGTAAACCGCACCCTTGGGAGGTCCGGTACTGCCGCTGGTAAACAGGATTGCTGCCTGATCGTCAGCAGCTGTAACCGCCATTTCAAATGGTTGATCAGGGGTCTGCTGGATCAGTCTGTCAAGTGTGATGCCGCCCCAGAATAGACGTGGCCCAACGGTGATGATGGTTTTGATGCTCTGCTTTGCCCAGCCGAACAGCAGGCGGGCAACCTGCGCTTTAGGGATGCCGATAAAGGCACTGGGGTTGGCTTCATTTAGACAGCTCTTGAGGTTTTTGATTCCCAGACCTGGATCAATCAGCACCGGTACTGCCCCCACCTTAAACAGGGCAAAGGTCAGGGCAAAAAAATCCGGAGACGGGGTAACCATCAGCACAGTGCGAACGCCTCGGGTGATACCCTGAGCTATCAATCCATGGCAAATCCGGTCAGATAGCCGGTCAAGTTCCTGAAAGGTCAGCCGCTGATTGCCTTTGGGAAAGATGATCGCTGTGGTATCCGGCTGTTGCTGGGCCATTCTGGGCAAGTGTGCTGCAATATTGACAAAGGTGGGAATGGTCATGGTGTTCAGGCAGGCAGACTGGTTTGGTCCATGAATGCACTGATCAGTGGTATTACCACATCCTGACGATCTTCCAGAATATAATGTCCTGCATGCGGGTAACTATGCAGTTCAGCATGGGGGAAACGGCTTTGCCATTCAGCCAGAAAGTGACGGTCAAACACAAAATCCTGCTCGCCCCAGCAAATCAGCATCGGCAGGCTAGAAAACTGATTAATTCCATCCGAAACAGAGCAGATCAGATCATAGTTGCGATCACCGGGTTGCAGCGGTATATCCTGCACAAAACGTAACGTAGCGATCCGGTTTTTCCAGCTGTCATAGGGAAGTTGATAGAGTGCTCGTAGTTCTGCCGACATCGGATTTTCTTTGCAACCGACCAAGGCAGCACCACGGCTGAAGGCATTGAAGCCACGCACCAGCAGGGTTCCCAGCCAGGTTTCACGGCAGATCTTGAGTGCCAGTGGAAACGGTTTGGAGGCCGGCAGTGGAAAAGCTCCGGTGTTCAGGATCACCAGGCGGCTGATACGTTCCGGGTGACGTACAGCATAGGTCATACCGATCATGCCGCCCCAGTCATGTACCACCAGGGTAATCTTTTCGTTCAGTTGCAGGTTTTCCAGCAGTTGCTCCAGGTCGTCCACTCGTCTCGGCAGGGTGTAGTCGTAGCGGTCGTCATCAGGCTTGTCAGAAAAGCCGCAGCCGATATGATCAGGTACAATGCAGCGATAGCGACTGGAAAGCGCCTTGATCAGGTTGCGGTAGTAGAATGACCAGGATGGGTTGCCATGTAGCATCACCACAGTCGGGCCAGTGCCTTCATCAAGATAGTGGTACTTCAGGCCGTTCAAGTCGAGGTAGTTGCTTTTGAAGGGGTAATGTTTGGTTAGTGGTTTATTTGTGTTGGGCATGAAACTCACAATAATGTTGAATTTTGGTAAAAATGACAGGTCGTAATCAAGAAATTAATAGGTGTTGAATCTCTGGATACTTGCAAAAAAGACCATCAATACTGGCAAGTGAGGCTGATTCTTCAAGTGCAGTGGCAATAATGATTCTGTCAAAGGGATCACGATGAATCTGGCTAAGTGTTACTGCCCGTTCGGTAATGGATGGAGTTAGCGGAACAAGTTCAATTCCTGAGCTGTCGAGTGCTTCCCGAAACCACTCCTTGGCCGGAAGCGGTAGTTCCAGGCGTCCTCTCTGGGCAGCCAGTGCAATTTCATAGCAAGAAACCGGCGAAACCCCAATCCGGCTCTCGGTTGCAATGGCGTCTCTTAACGTGGATGAAAACCGGTCATGTTCAAGGTTTATCCACCAGTACCAGATGTGGGTATCAAGAAGTATCATGCAAGGCATTTCCAGTCGGCTTCAGCTACAATCGGCTCGATAAGATTGCCAAGCGTCTTTCCCTTTCCTGCTATCAGTTTTGAAGGAGCTCTACGGATCGGAATTGTTGGTTGCAGAGGCTCAACAAGTGTAATGATGACACGGCTACGCTCAGGTAGAGGAGCATCATGCAGCCACTGTATCTGCCCATGATCGTATATGGCTTCGTAACTCTTGAGCATGACAACTCTCCTGGGAATTATTAGTGTTAAAATAAAATATAACTGCTTCAACTAGATAGTCAAGAAAAGCAAGCCGCTTTTACCACTCCACTGCCAGCATCATGCAGTTCAGACCGCTGCCAATACCAAGGAAGGCTACACGGTCACCGGCCAGCAGGATGTCCCGCTCCACAGCCAGGGCTGCGGTCAGCGGCAGGGAGACCGTGCCCATGTTGCCAAGAAATTCAAAGGTAGTGAAGTCCTTGTCAGCCGGGATACCGAGGGTTTTAAGGATCATACTTTGATGTGCCGAACCGACCTGGTGACAGATCACCCGGTCAATCTGTTCTGCCTTCCATCCAACATGGGGCAGGAAGGCCTCCCAGGTGCGACGCCCCAGTTCCACCCCAAAATTCATGACATTCACTCCGTCGGTGGCCATGGATTGTTGATAGCCACCTTTTCCATCGGGGCCAACTCCCCACAGGCACAGGTTGTGATGCTGGGGCGCAGCCTTGGTGATTCCTCCCAGCAGGCGATGAGAGGCGCTGGAACCAAAGGAACCGTCACTGAGCAGTACCGCCACAGCACCGGAACCACCGGTCAGGGTGGCCAGTGAGTTGGCAAAATGCTGCATGTTGCGCTCTTCCAGCATTTTGGCGATCATGACTTCGTTAATCTCGCGGGCTGACTCGCAGGAAACAACCAGTCCGGCCCTGATCTGACCCAGTTCAATCCGGTTGGCCATGTCAAGAATGCCGTTCAGTACCCCCAGGCAGGCGTTGGAAAGGTCAAAAATTGATACATTGCCGCTGATCCCCAGGCCATCAGCCACTCTGCAGGCGGTTGCCGGTTCAAACTGCTCACGGCAGACCCCGGTGTAGATCAGGGCGCCTATATCGCAGGCAGTGATGCCGGTGTTGATCATTGCCTTGCGTGCCGCCATGATGGCTCCATGGGACAGCGGATAGCCCGGTTCCCACCAGCGCCGCTCACGGATGCCGGTTAATGCCTGCAGTTGGCCCGGCGCAATGCGCAACTCACGGTACAGAGGCTCAAGTCGTGCCTCAAGGTCACTGCTGGAAACCACCACCGGTGCAAGTTCATACTCCAGAGCCTCTATCATTACCTTTTGGTACTTCATGGTTGCAGTTCCATTCTCAGAGTAAAATCAATCATCTGATAGATCAGTTTGCCATCCACGGAGAGAAATCCGCTGGCAGTCAGCAGTCGTTCCTGATCATCAACGGCGGTAACCCAGGACACGACGGTGACCTGACTGTTGCTTGGCACCACCTGACCCCGGTAGAGCCAACGATGCTGCTGATGCAAGGCCACACTGGTCAGTATCGTCCCCTCCTGCCAGCCCCAGCGCTCCACAGCAGCAAACTTGAGCAGTTGCTGGAACGACTCCAGTCCCAGAGAGCCGGGGGTAACTGGATCCTCATAGAAGTGGGCCTTGAAGAACCATTCATCAGGATCAACCCGCTTGATCCCGCGCAGATAGCCCAAACCTGCCGGACCGCCATCAGCCACGTATAGTTCAATCCGGTCGATCATCCGTAACTGCGTATCAGGGAACGGCGGCGTTGTTGGATAGTCAAGACTGTGGCCACGGCTGATCTCCAGCTCTGTCGGCTGGTATGGCTGTGCATCGCGGATGCCTACCTGCTGCGCCAATGCCTCTTTGGAGAAGAAGCCAAACATGGTCTGCCCTTCGTAAATCAGCCCCTGTTGATCAGCGACATTAAAATCAAACTCCTGGATGATCATGCCA
>CAXNJF010000120.1:0-5731 GCA_964202585.1 Trichlorobacter sp.
ACCGAACTGATAGCGCCTGATTGGTCTCGAAGGAAGCTGGAGGTGTTGAACCTGATCGATGCGACGCTGAAAAAAAGAGACAGCCGGCAAGGTTGCCGACTGTCTCCTGTGAAACCGGGTAATGCGGGAAGCGGTTAAGCCTTTGGCTCATCTTCCTTCTTCGGCTTTATCACGATTTCGTCTTTACCCTCAGACGAGTTTTTGAAATTTCTGATACTTTTACCTAACGCACCACCGATTTCCGGCAACCGTCCCGCACCGAAAACCACCAGCACAATCACCAGTATCACGATTAATTCCGGCATTCCGAATCCAAACATTGAAGACCTCCTCTTGCGTCATCTGCTGTGCCGCTACTATGGCAGGTGAAACGCTAAAAATCAATACTTGGTATCAGCGTAATCAACCCAGCCCCCTGCCATAACCAGCGCCTTGTCAAAAGGGGACAGTTCAAAGGCAAAGGTTTTTTGGTTGCCGCCACCAGACATGGTCAATGTCTGCGCTTCAATATCGATGCTCATGGAGGCATCCGCGTCCTGAGCGTGGGAGAAGATCAGGTCCAGATCCGCCTTGGGCAGCTCAATGGCCGCCATGCCGCAGTTAAACATGTTCTGCCGGAAGATGCGGGCAAAGGATTCTGCCACAACAGCGGTAATATTGTTGACCTCAAAGACCCAGGGAGCATGTTCGCGGGAAGAGCCGCAGCCAAAGTTCCCACGGGACAGAACAACCCGGGCGTTACGGGTTTTTTCGCCCTTTGGATCAAAACCATCCAGTTTCAGGTCTTCAAGGATATACGGCTGCAGGTCCTGCTTGGTGATCTCGGTCAGGTACTTGGCCGGGATGATTTCGTCGGTATTGATATCGGCACGATCCAGAAACAGGACCGGCCCGCCAAAGGTTTTCATAGGGGTAACTCCTTATCAGATAGAGGGACTAGAGATACTTTCTGGGATCAGCAATCTTCCCTTCAATGGCGGTCGCTGCTGCAGTGGCAGGTGACATAAGATGTACCATTCCGCCTTTGCCCATCCGGCCGTTAAAGTTCCGGTTGGTGGTTGAGGCGCAGACCTCGCCATCGGCAAGCACGCCGTTACTCATCCCCAGACAGGCGCCGCAGGTGGAGTTGGTTACACAGAAGCCGGCATCCAGGAAAATGTCGATCAGCCCCTCTTTCATGGCTTCACGGTAAATCTTGGGGGTAGCCGGTGAAAGGATACCACGTACGTTCTCAGCCAGTTTTTTACCTTTCAGGATCTGGGCTGCAATCCGTAAATCCTCAAGACGGCCGTTGGTGCAGGAACCGAGATAAACCTGATCCACCCTGCTGTCGCTGAATTCAGTTACCGCCTTGACCTGATCCGGCTTGAAGTTGAAGGTTGCCACCGGAACCAGGCTGGCAGCATCGATCTCAAGGGTCTGCTCATAGGCCGCGTCGTCATCGGAACACCATGTTGAGTAGTCGGCCAGGGCCGCTTCCCTGGTGGCGAATTCTTCATGAATAAACGGCCACAGGTACTCGACGGTGGTCATGTCCGGCATACAGATACCGGATGTGCCACCGGCCTCTATGGCCATGTTGCACAGAGTCATGCGGGATTCCATGGTCATGGCGTCAATGGTGGAACCCCGGAATTCAATCACCCGGTCGGTGGCGCCGTTGACGCCGATCATGCCGATCATGGTCAGCACCACATCCTTGGCATAGACCCCTTTGGGCAGGCTGCCGTTCACGTTGATCCGGATGGATTTTGGTTCGCGGAAGGCACAGACCCCTTTCAGGATACCGACTTCCAGATCGGTGGTGCCAACACCGGCGGCAAAGGCACCAAAAGCACCGTGGGTGCAGGTGTGAGAATCGCCCATGATCACGGTGTTGCCAGGGCGGATAAAGCCTTTTTCCGGAAACAGGGCATGACAGACACCATTTGCACCGATGTCAAAGAAATCCTTGATTCCCTGACGCCGGGCCCAGTCGCGCAAAATCTTGGCCTGGGTAGCGGTCTTGGTATCCTTGGAAGGGGTGACGTGGTCAATAACAGCCTTGATCCTGTCAGGATCGAAGACACGGTCTTTACCCCGCGCAATCAGGTCATCAATGGCGATGGGGGTGGTGATCTCATGGCAGAGAACAACATCCAGGCGCAGCACTTTTGTGCCGCTGAACGGTTCGTCTACCAGATGGGCGGCAAAAATTTTTTCAGCAGTGGTTTTACCCATTCTCAGTTCTTCCTTTCCGATAGTCAGGTTGGACAGGTGTAGCAGAAAGCGGTCTGCAAGTCTACTGCTTTGGTGGGATAACATGTTGTTTTCGTATCAGTAAACCGAATATTGTAATGAGCTTGCTGAAAAAATGCCGGGGGCGTGGTATAAGAGTCAGCACGCTGAACAGAAACAGGAGCCACACCATGAGTGAAGAGGGGTTAAGAGAACTGCTGCAGGCAATTGCAGCTGGTGCAACAACGCCTGAACAGGGGCTGGAGCAGATACGTCACCTTCCCTTTGAAGATCTGGGATTTGCCCAGGTGGACCATCACCGGGAACTGCGCCAGGGGCAGCCGGAGGTGATCTTTGGGCAAGGCAAGACCGTTGAGCAGATTGGCCGGATCATGGAGGCGATGGCGGCAAGGAGCAGCAATGTGCTGGTGACCCGCCTTGAGGAGGTGCGGGCGGTGGAACTGCTGGCCGTATTTCCTCGTTCGTTTTACCATGCCGATGCCCGTTGCCTGACCCTGGAAACAACACCAAAACGGGAACAGGGGCGTGGTACCATTCTGGTTGTGGCTGCAGGCACCTCAGACCTGCCGGTTGCCAGCGAAGCGCTGGTAACAGCCCGCTTTATGGGTAACCGTGCCGAACTGCTCTGTGATGTAGGGGTTGCCGGAATACACCGGCTGCTTTCCCGTATGGATCTTTTGCGTTCTGCGACCGTGTTGATTGTCGTGGCCGGAATGGAAGGGGCGCTGCCCTCTGTGGTGGGAGGACTGGTAGACCGACCGGTGATTGCCGTGCCGACCTCTGTGGGCTACGGTGCCTCATTTGGAGGCATCGCCGCTCTGCTGGGAATGCTTAACTCCTGCGCCAGCGGCGTCACCGTGGTTAATATTGATAACGGTTTTGGCGCTGCCTGCGCAGCCAGCTTGATGAATCGGGGATAACCGTGAAATTTTGAAGGAGGCTGATAATGTCTCTGTACAGATAGCCAAAGAGTATGCGGAACAAGAGTTCGCTGAATTATTGAAATTGAAATCACTTTAAGGAAGTGGAACGTTATGACCAAAGCAGACATCGTTGAAAAAATCCATGGAACAACCGGCCTGACCAGGAAAGACTCCGCTGTTATGATGGAATCAGTCTTTGCCATCATGAAGGAATCGCTGGAAGCAGGCGAGACCATCAAAATTTCCGGATTCGGCAATTTTGAGATTAATCAGAAGTCTGCCCGCAGAGGTCGCAACCCGCAGACTGGTGATGCAATCACTATTGAAGCCCGTAAGGTGCTTACTTTCAAGCCGAGTAATGTGCTTAAGGACGCCATCAACAAGGATGCAAAATGAAAGTCACCGAAAAGTCACTGAAAACACGCTGCACCGACCTTAACTTTGGCCCATTGAAGGATACCGCATTTGGTGCCAAGGTCGAGCGGATCGGCACTGCCTACACTGTCAGCCTGGTCTATCGTGACAACACCCAGCCGGAAATCCTGATCACTGGCGCAACAGCAGCCGAAGCCGATGCCTGTATCAGCGGCATTGCAACCACTACTGCGGTCTATAAAGCCACCCAAGGCACCAGCAAACCAGAATTTGCGCCCCAGGAGCTGTTTCTTAAACAGCATGGTGAGCGCTGCCCCAAATGCGGTTCCCGCGACATCAATGCCGGTCATATCAGCACAGCAAAAAGCGAGTTGGATCAGTGGTGCAGTTGCGGCCGTTGTGAAACCACGTGGACAAGCTGTTACAAGCTGATTGGCTACAGGCTTCCTGACAAAGCAGATGCTTGAGCAATCCCTGATACTCCGGTTTTTTTGCGGTAATGGCAGGAAGAACCTACCTGGTTGCGTTTGCCGCTTCAGTACTGGGCGTCGAGAAATACAGCGGATCGAATCACACCATGGCTGGTACAGAATTGGGCGGTAAAGACGAGCTGAGAGCATCTGTCCAGCGAGATTGCTAAACGCCTGGACTTTGGGGATATCAAATGAGCGAATTGCACCAGACACAAAAGAAACGGGTTGTGGTAGTCGGCATGGGTTTTGGCGGTATCAATGCGGCACAGGAACTGGCAGGCAGCGGGCTGGATGTGGTGTTGCTGGACCGTAACAACTACCACCTGTTTCAGCCGCTTTTATACCAGGTGGCAACTGCCGGGCTTGAACAGGAGTCCATCGCTTATCCGGTACGGGCCTTGATCCGTGACTGGTATAACCTGTCCTACCGCATGGGAGAGGTGACCGGCCTGAATCTGGCAGCCAAACGGGTTTTAACCGACAAAGGGGATCTGAGCTACGATTACCTGATTCTGGCCGGCGGCAGTGTGACCAACTACTTTGGTAACGAAGGGGTTGCCCGTCATGCCTTTGATCTGAAGAAGCTGACCGATGCCGAACGGTTGCGCAATACGATCCTGACCACCTTTGAGCTGGCCGCCCAGGAGGATGATCCGGTGCGCCGCAAGGAGCTTTTGACCTTTGTGGTGGTGGGCGGCGGGCCCACCGGTGTTGAGTTTGCCGGAGCGCTTTCCGAGCTGATCCGCTTTGTGTTCCGTAAAGACTACCCGACCTTGCGGGTTGAAGAAAGCCGGGTGATGCTGCTTGAAGCCGCTCCAACCCTGCTGGGGGCCATGCCCGAACGGTTACGCCGCTATGCTGAAAAGCGTCTGCAGCAGATGGGGGTGGAGGTCTGTTGCAATACCCTGGTGGCAGATGCAACTGAAGGTGAGGTACGGTTGGGGAGTGGTGAAACCATTGCCAGCCGGACTCTGTTCTGGTCTGCCGGGGTCAAGGCAGCCCCGTTGGCCGGCATGGTGCAGGGAGAAAAAGGGCCAGCCGGGCGGGTGAAGGTGACCCCCTGCCTGACCTTGCCTGACCATAACGAAGTCTTTGTGGTGGGCGACATGGCCTGCGCGCTACAGAACGAGAAACCGTTACCGATGATGGCGCCGGTGGCGATGCAGCAGGGACGGTATGCGGCCCGCTCCATCATCCAGCGGGAACAGGGGGCAACAGCGGAGCCGTTTCACTATCTGGACAAGGGCAGCATGGCCACCATTGGCCGCAGCAGCGCGGTTGCCAGCGCCTTCGGGCTTTCACTGTCCGGCTTTATCGCCTGGCTGGCCTGGCTGTTTCTGCACCTGTATTACCTGATCGGTTTCCGTAACCGGATTGTGGTGCTGTTAAACTGGAGCTGGTACTACTGGTTCCATGAGCGGCAGGTGCGGTTGATAACGGCGACAGATGGCAGAGAACCGGAGTGATAACCAATCCGGCGGACAGAGGCGCTATGAACAAAATTTTCAAGGCAGACGACGAAACAACCGGGCGGATACATGATCAGCTGATCAAGTTGAGCGCGCTCAGGCAGCAATACTCACGTGTTGCTGCATCAGTTCCCGTGATAGAGCGGGAACAGCTTTCTCATTTGATAGAAACGGCATTCTGGTCAAGCCTGAAATCCAATGAGGGAAGGACAACACGGGCGCTGATCACGGTTACTTCTCCTGAAAGTTTCCC
>CAXNJF010000121.1:0-5726 GCA_964202585.1 Trichlorobacter sp.
GAAAGCAAGGCCCGTTTATGTTTCAGTATTATTGACTCTACTCGTTTTAAATGCAGAAATGGAGCGGGTAACAGGTGGCGTATAGGGTGCCGGCATTAAGCTGGAGGATATGAGCGCGCCGGAGTATTATGCCGCACTACAACAAATTCAGAAGCATTCAAAAGTATCGCTGATCGTCATGGACTGCAGATATTCACCTGCAGCGAGGAGATTGATCTGGCAGCCGCTGGAATCCAGCATGGATGATTATGAGGCCCTTGTCACGGAGTGACCTGCAGCGCCGCCGGGCCTGCTGCAGTGTTTTTTTGGCGGCTGCTGATTACCCCGGCGATCTCCCGGCTCAGCAGCTCCAGGGTGTGGCTTACCGCCGCCACCATTGTTTCGTAACGGCCATCATGCAACTGCTCGGTAAAACGTGCCGTCTGTGTCAGACACCCCTTGCGCTCAGAACCGGTACAGAGCGACCACTGCACCTTGAGAACCACCTGATCACCAGGAGTGCAATCAAGCCGTAGCACTCTCATTGACACAGCATAATCGACTTTCCCTCCTCGCAACGATGGAAGAAGAAACAGTTGATCCGTCCCGAGCACCTGCGCGAGATTTTCCGCCAGCACCGCAGCGATGTTGTCGGAAAGTGACCCCAACCAGCGGTCATATTCAGCAAGTTTCAGCCCATTAAGCCCTTCCCTTGTCACAATTTGGGAACGATCCAGGTAATCAGGCAGTTCTACCGGAGCGATACTGACCGAAACCGGCTGTGCCGCCTGTCTGATCTGCTGGGGCGCCAGAGAAGTCAGGGTATAAAACCGGGACGGCGGTGAACTGGCGCAACCGGTAATCCCTGCGGCCACAACCACGAGCACAATGTATCGCATAATCAAAAAACCGGTTTTCATCTCATTCTCCTTTGGCGTCAGGCTTGCCACGCAGCAAGGATTCGGGGTGACGTTCCAGATAGTCGGAGAGTTGCCGTAATGAACGGGTCGTGGCAGACAACTCGCGCAGGGTTTTGCTCATTTCAGTCGCGAGCCGCGAATCCTCCGAATAGGCTTGCAGAGTCTGTTCAGACTGTCT
Source organism: Trichlorobacter sp. (assembly GCA_964202585.1). Taxonomy (GTDB): domain Bacteria; phylum Desulfobacterota; class Desulfuromonadia; order Geobacterales; family Pseudopelobacteraceae; genus Trichlorobacter. The sequence goes on from CAXNJF010000121.1 coordinate 1,078, forward strand.
TAATGCCGCCTCGGCAGCCTTGAGGGTGCCCTTCGATGTTGTCACAAACTCTGACAGTTCTCTCCTGGTTACCGCCATCGTCTCACTGGTCTCGTTAAGCGCAGCATCTGCAGCCCCTGCTGTCTTCGAAATGGTGGCGACAAGCGGGCCGATCCGGTTATTGACATTTTTGACGATGGCCTGCAGATCCTTCAGGGTCGCGTCGATGTTTTCTATGGTTTTTTTGCCGTTGATTGAGCTGACCAGTTCGTTGACACTTTTGATGGTTGCGTTCAGATTGATCACAATATCACGCAGGGGAAGGTCTTCCAGTGTTTTTTGCAATCGTTCCAGCGGTGTCGGAACACTCGGAATTTCGGGATACTCAGTGCTTAATCCAACGTACTGGGCCGGCTTGTCCGGAAAAAAATCGAGTGACAGCATAAGCTGGCCGGTGACAAAACTTATGGACTGTAGCTGGGTTCTCAAGCCCAGGTTCTTAACGGTCTTCTCGATACTCTTCGGATCCCGCTGGAACTCTCTATCGGTTCCCTTGATCTTTGTGGGAATCAACTTGAAGACCACCGGGATATGCAACTTGTGTCCTGCCTGGTCAGAAACAATGCTGATCCTGGTCACCTCGCCCACTTTCACCCCACGAAACATAACCGGTGACCCGATGCTGAGCCCCTTCACCGATCCATCAAAATAGGTAATATAGGTATGTTCCGTGACGAAAAACTTGCCGCCGCCAAGTACAAGCACCCCGGCCACCAGCAGGGCAATGGCTCCGAGGACGAATATTCCGATCGCTGTCTTATTCACCTTGCTACTCATTCGTATCTCCGCTCTCGGCAGTATTCAAGGCCGCTTAAAGGTGCTGCGCACTTTTACCCCGGGTCAGGAAGTTAATTACTTTCGGATCAGATGACTCCTTGAGCAAACGCTTCGGGTCGCCTGTGGCGGTCATCGTTTTCAGGTCAGGGTCGAGAAAAACCGAGTTGGTACCGATGGCGAAGATACTTGCCAGCTCATGGGTTACCACCACCACGGTGGTTCCCAGGCTTTTACTCAATTCGATGATCAAGTCATCAAGCAGACGGGCACTGATCGGATCAAGGCCTGCGGAAGGTTCATCAAAAAAGAGGATGTCCGGGTCGAGGGCCATGGCCCGCGCAAGTCCGGCACGCTTCATCATGCCGCCGCTGATTTCTGAAGGGTAAAAATCTTCAAAGCCGCCCAACCCCACCAGTGAAAGCTTGAAGGAGGCCAATTCGCGGACCTGCGATGGTGTAAGGGAGGTGTACTGCTCCAGCGGCATGGCAATATTTTCCGCAAGGGTCATGGAACTCCAGAGCGCACCGCTCTGAAAGAGAACACCGAAGCGTCGTTTCAGCAGCTCCTGCTCCTTCGGCTCTGCCTCCCAGTAGCTGATGCCGGCGTAGCTGATCTGCCCCCTGGCAGGCTGTTTAAGTCCCACCAGATGCTTCAGCAGCGTACTCTTGCCACAGCCGCTCCCCCCCATAATAATGAAGATATCCCCCTGCCTGATCGTGAAGGTGAGATCCCGCATCAGCACAAAGCTGCCGTAGGACATCTCCAGATCGCGCACCTCGATGGCAGACCCGGCGGCGCTAGTTGGTACCTGCACCGGCTCGCTCATATCCCCAGCACCTGGCAGGAAAGCGTGATGATCGCCGTGGCCACGATGATGCTGACAATGCCGGTAACCACCGCAGAGGTGGCGGCATAGCCGACCGCAGAGGCGCTCCGCTGACACTGAATGCCACGCAGGCACCCGGAGATCGCCACCAAAATGCCAAACACGAAACTGTGGAGGAGTCCAACCAGGAAATGGGTCAGATTGAGGGCGGCTTTTGATTCATTGATATATTCCATGATGCCGATATCGAGCATCCCCACCCCCACGATCATACCGCCCAGAACCCCCATCAGGTCGGCATAAATGCAGAGCAGCGGCATCATCAGCATCAGGGCCAGCATACGGGGGAGCACCAGAAACTCCACCGGTGAGAAGCCGAGGGTTTCCAGCGCATCAATCTCTTCGTTCACCTGCATGGTACCCAGTTGGGCTGCAAAGGCGGCGCCGGTTCTGCCGGCCATAACGATACCGGTCATGATCGCCCCCATAACCCGCACCATGCCGATCCCCACCACATCCGCCACATAGATCTGTGCCCCGAACAGCTCCAGCTGGATCGCCGCAACAAAGGCCAGGATCATCCCCACCAGCAGGCTGATCAGAGAGACAATCGGCAACGCCTGGGCACCGGTCTCCTGAATGGTGGTAATCAGGTCAAGCCGCCGGAAAACCGCCTTGCCTCGTAACAGCTTGCCAAAGGTCAGAGTCAGATCACCGATAAAGGCCAGCATCTCCCTAAAGCCTTTAAGCTGGTCAATGGCAGCATCGGCAACCCGCTCCAGAAAGGGAGGGCGCTGCTCTCCATGGGTGACCCCGGTTCGCTGGTTCTCCGGAGCGGCCAGCTTCATCAGCTTGCAGACCCCATCCGGAAGCCCGGACTGATCAATGGCAATGCCGTTACGGCGACAGATATCGAACAGCTGCGCCAGGAATATCAACAACCCGCTGTCCCACTGTTCAAGTCCGGCGGTCGTAAAGCCAAGACGCTGGATCGTCCCGCCCGCAGCGATGCCAGCCAGTAAAGCATCCTGCTCCGGGGGAAGCGTGCCCAGCTTCCAGGCTCCCTGCAAGGTGAGAATCAGGGTGCCATCCGGGCTCGTTTCAGCTGTAAGTTCATGAGTACTCATGGTGGGAGCGCACCTTTTTTCATGGGACCTGCGTTGGGAAGTATGCCAGAAGAAAAGGGGTCTGTCCACGGGCAGGCTGTTTTGTGGCAACGCAGCATTAAAACCAAGGCGAGTTTTTGGGCGCTGCTTTCGTTTTATTGCAACGTAAACTCTCTCATCCGCTCCTGCAGAGCAGCAACAGCCTCGCGGGAAGGTGCGCTGCCCCCCATCCCTTTCAACCAGAACCGGTCAAAGATCCGCCTGTTTTTTGTCTCTACCAGCAGCTCGGCAGGAAAAAGCGAAAACAGGCTGAAGGTATTCAGCAGCGAGGACAAGACCCCAAGCCGGTCTGGACCGTTCGCCTCAAGATAGAGACAGCCTTCACACCTGGTTGACCGTTCAAGCTGATAATCATCCAGCACAACCGGTTCAGCCAATGCCTGTACCGTGGCGGTTGACTTGCTGAGTGCCAGATAATCAACCGTATCAGGGCTCAGTGTGGCTGCACTGAAGTCAAGATCAAGCCGGGATTGCCAGTGCCTGCCGCTACTCCGCGCCGCCTCAACCCTGGTGATATTGATTCTGCATTGTGCCAGACCATGACTGAGTCCGCAGATCCAGCCCGGATCAAAACGCCCTTCCATAGCCAGTTGATAGCGTTGCATCCCCAGATACTTGAGCGCTGTTCCTGATGGTGATTGTGGCATGGTTGCCTCATTTGTATGCATTTTGTTCCCTCTTTACCTGTTTTGGCTCATGGTCTCTGGCCTGCAGACAAGAGTATTCATCAGGCATGCCAAATCACGGCTGTATAACGGCAATAAAGTTGCAAGAGCTCCCATGCAAGAAAAGGAGGAGGTTTGACCATGCCACTGCCGATCGATCGTGAAGAAGGAAAAAGGCTTTACAAAAAGTACCGCACCCAACGTGACGGTATCAGAAATCGTCCGGAAATGGCTTCGGTCTGCCTGATCTGTGAATCCATTGATGTTGTATCAAAACCTGATAATGCCAACATGCTGTACTGTCGCAACTGCGGCTTTGCTTTTTACCGATACAGCTGCCCGGCCTGCGGCACAACTGTTGACGGACGAGACCCCAAGAATCCGGGCTGCAACGAATGTGGCTTGCGGGTCTGTAGTTGTGGTGTCTGTGGCTGTCCGCAGCCAGACAAGGGGGGACTGCTATGAAACGCGCAGAGCATGGCAGCATGGTGACGATCAGTTACATCGGTACCCTGGACAATGGCAGGATTTTTGACAGCACCGAAGCGACCGGAGCGCTGTTGTTTACTATCGGTTCTGACCAGGTTTTTGCTGCACTGGAGCAGGCAGTGATCGGTATGGTGGTCGGCGAGGCCAGGAATATTGTCATACCGGCAGCCGAGGCATACGGACCACGTCAGGATGCAAATATTCTGAAGGTAAAGCGGGATCTGTTTCCGGCAGAGCGGGAGTTGCGGATTGGCGAGAAGCTGCAATTGCAGTTTAAGGGGGGGGACGAGCGGGTGATGCTGGTTCTCGAAGTAAACGACCAGGAGGTGACTTTGGACGGCAATCATCCCCTGGCCGGGCTGGATCTGACCTTTGCGTTACGGCTGGATGCGGTCGCATAACAGGAAACAGTTTGTTGCTGATGCCATGGTCCGCTGAACCACCTCGGTGACCAGCTGGATATTGGTGGTTACCTCGTCGGTGATGGCGGTCTGCTTTTGCCGCTGCTGTGGCTATCTGACTGACCTGCATGAATATACCTAAGCCGGCATAGCCGGAACCAAACAGGATTGATATAATGTAAGCACTATCCTTGGCAAAGGAGGAAACGATAATGCATGAACCTATCACTACACGTTATCGTGATCGTTTGTCCGGTGTGCTATCTTGTTTTGACCGAATCATCAT
>CAXNJF010000122.1:0-5719 GCA_964202585.1 Trichlorobacter sp.
TGTCTTTACCACGATTTACATGGAAGCCGACCAGCTCTTCAGAATTGGGGCCGTGGTCGAAGAATCCGCTGGGAAGCCAGATGATCCAGCGCTTGCGGTCTGGATGGAGGTAGAGCGCCATCATCTCGTAACCGGTGTCGGCATGGTACCAGCGGAAAGTACCGTCACCGTGCATAGCAATTAGCTGATTGCTTTCCTTGGAGTAGATGACGCCCAGCGCACCTGACTGAATCCTGGTACTCCAGAGCGGCTTGCCTACTTTATTATATGAGCGGAGTGCGTGGGTTGTGCCGATGACAAACCCTTTGTCATCAGGACGAATAGCGAGAGAGTATGAAGTTTCATTCGGGGAAAGACCGGACAGAGTAGCCTCATCTAACCGGGGTGCTCTGGAATCCTGCCAGTTTTTGACATCTATCTCGTTTGATGAAAGCCTGGGCGAAATGAAGTCTATGTCATCATTTACTTGATAAAGCAGTTTTCGTTTTTTTATGTCGAAATACATTTGCGCCTGGCCATAACGTGTGTAACTGAACTGAACAGTGGAAAAATCTCTACTTATTTTGAAAACATCCAAATTTTTAGTGAAATCTGGTCGGGCAGTTATATTAAGATAACGCTGCTTCCCACCGCCATCCAGCAAGCCGAATCCACTTGTTGATACATACAACAGCGAGTTATCTGAGAAGGAAAGCAGGGCGTTGATCAAGCCATAGGTGTTAGTGAAAAACGTGTTTTCCCGACTGTTATTGTCACTATTCCAAAACAGTATGCGCTGCTTTTCCTTGCCTTGCGGACTGGATTCTGGAGGAGGAATACTGGTATTCAGCAGACCACTATAAGTATTTCCTGCAGTAATGATGTGACTACCGTCGGTGGACCAGCTCACACTGCGTGGTGCCAAATAAAATTTTTCGTAATGATGTCTACTGCCCACAGGATTCGCAATATACAGTAACTTTTCAATAAGGTTGCCGTTATTAAAATGATGTGTCGTTGCGTATGGTCTGTCAGCATAGCCAAGGGCAAACCTTTGATTGTCAGGTGAAATTTTTGCGTCAGTGATTTCTGAGGCTGTTTTTAGTTCGTAGACCACTTTGAAATCAGTGCTGTAGAGCCGCACATCGCCGTCATTCGATGCGGCTAGCAGCCGTCCGTCCCGGGCGAATTCAATGGCTGAAATAGGACCGGTAAATGTGGTGTCCGAAAACAGGATCTGCTGTTTTTCCAATGAGATAACAGTGAGGCCGACGCCCTGTGACATGCCGACCACCATTGATTTTCCGTCACCGCTATAAGTCAGTTTTGTAATCAGCTTTTCCAACCCTTTGATGCTACTGCGCATCACCCCTGTTGCAACATCAAAGATGTAAACAGAATAACTTTTGTCCCAATTGTGTCCGGTGTAACCTGCAGCGGCTACGCTATTACCGTCCGGTGAGAAGGTAACAGCATTAAGCCGCCCCTCACTGCCTGGTGCAATTGGCAGATAGATCGTCTTAAGATGCTTTCCAGACTTGCGTTCCCATATTTTTAGCGTCTTATCGTCCGAAACAGTTGCAAGCAATTGTTCATCCTTGCTGGCAGCAGCATCTTTGATGGTAGCGAAGTGCATTTGGGTATTGATTGAGATGAATGGCGCGACAGGGGGGTCGGCAGCTTGAATAGAAACCGGCATGAGCAGCAGCAAAAACAAGAATGCTTGACGTATCATAGTGAGCACCTCTTTTGCCGTTGTAACGGCGATTTATCTACGATCCTTTTGCTTTTCCCATCCACTGTGCGATGGTGGCCCGCAATGCAACTTGCGTCTCCTTGCCGACATATTCCGGGAATACCTCGGCAACCGAATAGGAGTACATTATCTCCCCAGCTCCTGCTGCAGCCAGCCATACCAGACATCCAGCCCCTGCCCGCTGGTGGCGGAAACCTCAAGTATCGCCAGATCATGGCTGACCCGCCCCGCATACTCTTTGCACTGGGCCACGTCAAAAGTCAGGTGCGGCAACAGGTCCACCTTGTTTAGCAGCATCAGGTCTGAATTATGGAACATCTGGGGGTATTTCAGCGGCTTGTCTTCCCCTTCGGTCACGGACAGCACCACCACCTTGTGGGCTTCGCCAAGATCAAAGGCAGCCGGGCAGACCAGGTTTCCAACGTTTTCAATGAACAGGATATCCAACTGATCCAGATCAAAGGCCTCGGTGGCATGCATGATCATGTGGGCATCCAGATGGCAGCCAGCTCCGGTGTTGATCTGTTTGACCGGCACGCCGGTGGCGGCTATCCGACGGGCATCGTTGTCGGTCTGCTGATCCCCCTCGATTACCGCGCAGCGATACCTGTTGGACAGGTCACGCAGGGTCCGCTCCAGCAGGGTGGTCTTGCCGGAGCCGGGGGAAGAGACCAGATTCAGCACCAGGATTCCCTTTTCCTTGAACAGGGCACGGTTAAAGGAGGCCAGCCGGTTGTTCTTGGCCAGAATATCCTCTTCAATGGTGATCTTTTTGCTGCGATGGGCCTCATCATGGCTGTGCTGGTGGGGCTGGGCATCATCATGCAGGTGATCATGGTGGTGATGTTGATCACTGTGGTCATGATCATGGTTGTGGGGGTGAGGATGACTGTGGCTTTGGTCGCCATGGCGATGTTCATGCTCGTGGGTATGCTCATGGTCATGATGATGACCAGAAGTGGGGCCGCAGCCGCAGGTGGTACACATGGGAGACTCCTTCTGTTCAGGATGTTGTGTCACTGTTACCGGTACTGATGCCGCCGGTCAAGGGGGAAATCATGCAGCGCAAACAGGTTTTCTTGCATTTGCACTGCCAATAAAATCAGGCTATGGTGTCACTGTTTCAACCGCATGCAATCACGTAACCGACAGGCCTTCTGATGCTTCATTTTCTCACTATCGGCATGGTATTAGGGCTCTCCGCCGGGTTTGCGCCAGGGCCGCTACTGATGCTGGTTATTTCCGAAACGCTGCGTCATGGCACCAGAGCAGGGATAACGGTTGCACTGGCACCGGTCATCACCGACCTGCCGATTATCCTTGTCACCCTCGTGCTGCTGATGAAGCTGGCCGGTTATCAGGCCGTGTTGGGTATCATCTCGCTGACTGGCAGCCTGTTCGTTCTCTACACGGCATACGCAACCATTCGCATACAGGCCGTAGAACTGGTTCTGCCTGAAGATCAACCCCGTTCTCTTGCAAAAGGGGTGCTGACCAACCTGCTCAGCCCCCACCCGTACCTGTTCTGGATCAGCGTCGGCGCCCCGCTACTCTACAAGTCGCTCAGCATCGGTCTGTCAGCGTTCTGCTCGTTTCTTGCCGGTTTCTATCTGTCTCTGGTGGGGGCAAAGATCTTGCTGGCCATCAGTATTGGCAGATCCCGGCAGCTGCTGCGGGGCAGGTTGTACTTGTATACCATGCGCCTGCTGGGTCTTCTGCTGGCCCTGTTTGCGATTATGTTGTTTAAGGATGGCTTGCAGCTGCTGCACCTGCTGTGACTACTGGCCGCCACAGTCAAACTGCAGGCAGTACAACCGGGCATACTCCCCGCTTTGAGCCAGAAGTTGATCATGACGCCCCTCTTCCACTATCCTACCTTTACTGATCACCACAATCCGGTCTGCGTCCCGCACCGTTGAAAGGCGGTGGGCAATAACCAGAGCAGTACGTCCGGCCAGCAGGCGCTGTACCCCGGCCTGGATCAGCTCTTCACTGGCGCTGTCCACGCTGGCGGTGGCCTCATCCAGAATCAGCAGTTCAGGATCAAAGGCCACAGCCCGTGCAAACGAGATCAGCTGGCGTTCCCCCAGGGACAGGTTACTGCCACGTTCCGCCAATTGCGTGTCATAGCCTTGGGGTAACTGTTCTATAAAACGGTCGGCCCCCACCGTGGCAGCTGCCTGTTGTACCCGCTGCCCGGCCTGTTCATCTCCCAGACTGATGTTAAAGGAGATGCTGCCGGCAAAGATGAACGGTTCCTGCTGAACCAGCGCCATACGACGCCTCAGGGCATGCCGTGGCACCTGCCTGATGTCGCACCCGTCAACCAGTATCTCGCCGCTATCCAGTTCATAGAGACGACCAAGCAGCCGAGTAACCGTGGTCTTGCCACCACCGCTCTCCCCCACCAGCGCCACCCGCTCCCCTTTCTGCAGGGTCAGATTTAAGTTGGCAAGTGTCGGTTCATCAGGACGATAGGAAAAAGAAACGTTGCGAAATTCAATAAAAGCTGGGGCAAGGGGCAAAGGGCAAAGGGCAAGGGTAGAATCAAAGATTTTTTCTTGCCCCTTGTCCCCTGACCCTTGCCCCTCTTCTTTCTCGTCCAGCAACGCAAATATCCGCTCCAGGGCTGCCATGGCTCCCTGCATGATGCCGTACTTGGCAGACAGGTCACGGATCGGGCCGAAAAATTTCTCAATGTACTGGATAAAAGCCACCAGGGTGCCAAAGGTGAGCAATCCTTGCAGCATCTGACCGCTGCCGTACCAGATGATCAAGGCGATGGCCAGGGACGAGAACATCTCGACAACAGCATACAATGAGGCATCCCAGATAATGACCGGCTTATTGGCATCACGGTGAAGAACATTCAGCTCAGTAAAGCGATCCTGCTCATTCTGCTCGCGCCCAAAGGCCTGAACCACCGAGATTCCGCCGATCACCTCGGACAGGTGCCCGTTCATCTTGCCCAGCCGGGAACGCACCTCTCGGAAGGCCTGCCGCATATTGCGGCGAAACAGCCAGGCCACCAGGATCAGAGGAGGCAACACGGTGAAGGTGACCAACGAAAGCCTGGTATCCATCCAGAGCATGGCAGCTACAATCCCGGCCAACAGCAGAAAGTCACCGATCACCGCCACAATCCCGGCGGCAAACATCTCACCCAGCGCCTCAACATCGCTGGTGATACGGGTGACCACGCCGCCGGTGGCAGTCTTGTCATACCAGGGCACCGGCAACCGGAGTAACCGTTGAAACAGGGCTGCGCGCAGGTCTGCCATCACCCGCTGCCCCACCATCTGTAATCCGTACACTTCCCCCCAGGTCAGTAGCGCTTCCAACAGAAGCAGGACAAGAAACAGGGCAGCCGGGCCTGCCAACAGATCAAGCCGTCCCGGTGTAATGGCATGGTCAATGGCATATTTCAGCAAAAGCGGCTGGGCCAGACGACAAAGCGTGGCCAGGGGAAGCAGCAGCAGAATTCCCCCTACAACCAGTCGGTACGGGACAAGGTACCCCAGAAAACGGCGGAGCAGCCGTGCATCGTATGCTTTGCCGGTTATAGCATCTTCATGGAGACCACCGTGGTGCATTACTGGTTCCTTGTCTGAAAAATATTACTGCTCAGAGTGGCAAAGCCACACCGGCTTGTCAATGGCAATAGATTTCATAAGCTGTTCTTCTATAACTGTTTTAAACTGATATCTGCTGAGAACTATGCCATACCTGCTTTACGATCAACCTTTAACACCCCTTTGTATATACAAAGGATTCAGGAGTAGCAAGTTGGACATAAAAAGACCGTGGGCAACAAAAAAGCCCCTTATTTTAAGGGGCTTAAATACTTCAGTGGATGGCATGGAATAGTAATTGGCGGAGGTACACAGGAATCGAACCTGCCAAAGGAGTTTCTCACCCCTCTCAACGGTTTTGAAGACCGCGCGAGCCACCAGCGCCCGATGTACCTCCGCAAGGGAGTTACAG
>CAXNJF010000123.1:0-5700 GCA_964202585.1 Trichlorobacter sp.
CCAACCACCTGCTTGATAATCTCATGAATACTCATCTGCATACCTTTCCGCTTTTTTACACTACCCGTTGCAGGCTACTTTCCACACAGATAGTCCGCCAATAGTGATCTGCTATGCTCGTCATCATGACAGTAGGCGCACAGGTTTTCCCAGTTGCTGCCATTTGGCGGGTTGTTATGGTGGTTGCCGTCTTTGTGGTGAACCGTCAGCAGTTGCAGGTTTTCGCGCTCAAACTCACGGCCGCACTTGGCGCAGATCCAGCCGTGCAGCTTGAGGGACTGTTCGCGGTAGTTGACGTTGCCCGGCTTGCTGTCGGTCTTGAGGCGTCCAACCAGTTGGCTCAGCTCTTCGGCTGAGGGAAGTTTGCGGGGTTGCGGACGACGTTGTGACATTGAATCATACCCCCTGTCGGGAAAAACGGTAGCCGACGCCACGGATGGTCAGGAAGTGAGTCGGGCGGGAGGGATCATGTTCAAAATACTTGCGTAACCGAACCACAAAGTTGTCCAAGGTACGGGTTTCAGTATCAGAGCTGTAGCCCCAGACCGATTCCAGCAAGTCTCCACGGGGGATCACCTGCCCCTCCCGCTGGAAGAACAAAGCCAGCACCCGCACCTCCATTTCGGTCAGATCAATCTCTCCCTGGGCCGTTTTGGCACGGTAGGAGAGCAGAAAGACCTCGTTGACCCCGAATTGATACCCTTCTTCCACCGGATCAGGACGATACCAGGAAGAACGCCGCAGCATCCCCTTGACCCGCAGCAGGAACTCGGCCAGGTTAAACGGTTTGGTCAGGTAATCATCCGCACCACTTTCCAGACCGCTGACCCGGTCAATGTCCTCTGAACGGGCGGTCAACATCAGGATCGGTACCCGTGAATCCAGCTCACGCATCGCCTTGCAGACCTGAAAACCATCCATACCGGGCAGCATCACATCCAGGATTATCAGGTCGCAGCGTTCCACCCGTAACGCCTCTAACGCGGTCTCACCCCGGTCAAAATGGCTGACCGCATAGCCATCCTGCTCAAGGTTGAAACAGATCCCCCTGGCCAGATGGATCTCATCTTCAACCAGCATGATGCGGGGTTTGGCTTCACTCATAACGTAGTGCCTCGATCGGATTCAGGCTTGCTGCCTTACGGGCCGGATAGAAACCGAAGAAAATACCGACAGCGCCGGAGAACAGGACAGCAACGGTAATAGAAAGCGGTGAGATCAGCGTTGGCCAGGAGAGCAGTCTGGAGACTATGGTTGCGCCACCTGCCCCCAGGGCTATGCCGATCAGCCCCCCCAGCAGGGTCAGCAAAACCGCTTCGGTCAGAAACTGGAGCAGAATATCGTTCTTTTTAGCCCCAATTGCCATTCTGATACCGATTTCACGGGTACGCTCCGTAACCGAAACCAGCATGATGTTCATAATACCGATACCGCCCACGATCAGGGAGATGGAGGCAACTGCCCCAAGCAGAAGCGACATCGCTTTTGAGGACTGCTCGGCAACTGCCAGAATTTCAGAAAGGTTCCGCACCGTAAAATCAGGTTCTTTGCTGTTGGTAATCCGGTGGCGTTGGTTGAGCAGTGCGTTGATCTCTTTTTCAGCTGTAGGGAGCAGATCCTCGCTCCTGGCCTTGACCAGAATAGAGCCGACAGTATCGGGAAACTGGCTGCCCATCAGCTTGCGCTGGGCCGTGCGCAGCGGCACAAAGATAACATCATCCTGATCCGTTCCCTGGGGAGACTGCCCCTTGGATTCCAGCACGCCTATCACCGTAAACGGTACCTTCTTGATCCTGATCATCTTGCCCAGCGGATCTTCTGCACCAAACAGGTTCTGGCTGATGGTGCGGCCAATCAGGCACACCTTGGCAGCGCCATCCACATCAGAGTTGGTAATGCTTCGCCCGATAACAACCGGCCATTCCCTGATTACAAACAGCTCAGGCGTGGTACCCATCAGCAGGGTAGACCAGTTCTGGTTGCCATAGACAATCTGGCCGCTACTGCGCACCACCGGCGCAGCCAATTCAACGGAGGAACATTCGTTCACCATCGCCTTGCCATCTTCAGCCTTCAGTGTCTGCACCCCGCCGCTTCCGGTACGCAGCCCACCGCTGGTCATGGAACCAGGCAGCACCAGCAGGATATTGCTGCCGATACTGGCGATCTGCTGGGAGATGACATAGCTGGCACCGGAGCCGACCGCCATCATGGCGATCACCGCAGCAATACCGATGATGATCCCCAGCATGGTTAGAAAGGAGCGCATCTTGTTGATTCGCAACGCTTTAAGGGCGATGCGTAATGCCTGGGCAAAATTATTCATGGCAGGAAAGGAATCCCCAGTTGGCAGGCAACGGAGCGGAAACAGTCAAGGGCCGGCTCGCTGTACTGGATCAGAATAATCCGGTCAAATGTGCCGCTTTCTGCTGCAACACGGGACTCCTGCAGGGCAATTGCAGCCCCCTGCTTCATCGGGTAGCCATAGACCCCGCAACTGATGGCCGGAAAGGCGATACTGCGGATGTTATTTTTGCTGGCGAGGGCAAAACAGTTTTGATATGTGGCAACCAGCAATCCAGGTTCCCCCTTGCTGCCGTCCGTCCAGACCGGCCCCACGGTATGGATCACAAACCGGGCAGGCAGGTTATACCCTTTGGTGATGCGTGCCTCGCCGGTAGGGCAGCCCCCCAGAGTGGAGCACTCCTCTACCAGCTTTTGCCCGGCCGCCTTGTGGATTGCCCCGTCAACACCGCCGCCGCCAAGTAACGTGTTATTGGCGGCGTTAACAATGGCGTCCACCGAAAGGGTGGTGATGTCGCCTTTGATGATTTCAATGACAGGACTCACTGCACCAGCCCTCGCAGCAGACTCAGGTTGACCCGGTCCATGGCGTCATCATCCCCCTTTGGGGTTTCAAGGATCTTGGGGATCTTCACAAAGCGTGAATCATTCATGATCAAGCGGAACGGTTCCAGCCCCAAGGCCCCCTGGCCGATCTGTTCATGGCGGTCAACACGACTGCCCAACCCTTTTTTTGAATCATTAAAGTGGAAGCAGTGCAGCCGCTCCAGCCCCAGCAACTGATCAAACTGAGCCATGACATCAGCATACCCTTCCGGAGTGGCGGTATTGTAGCCAGCGGCAAAGGTATGGCAGGTATCAAAACAGATGCCAAAACGATCCGGGTACTTTGAACCGTTGATGATAGTCTTCAACTCTTCAAAGGTACGTCCCAAATTAGTTCCTTGCCCTGCCGTGGTCTCCAGCAGCACACGTCCTTCATACTCCGGAGCCTGTTCAAAGAGCTGGTCAAAAGCACTGATCACCCGCTCAAGTCCGGCTTCCGGCGTATCGGTGGTGTGAGAACCCGGATGCATCACAATCTTGTTGATCCCCAGTCTGGCACAGGTTGTCATCTCGTCTGCAAAGGCGGCCAGACTCTTGTCACGGGTATCTCCCGGCGCAGCAGCCAGGTTGATCAGGTAGATATCGTGAGAGATCACCTCATGCAGCCCCGAATCCGTAAAGGTTTGACGAAACAGAGCCGCATCCTTGTCACTGACCGGCTTAGGCTTCCACTGGTTGGAGGAACGGGTAAAGATCTGCAATGTACCACAACCGGCAGCAACGGCCCGGTCGATAGCCTTGGAGAGACCACCGGAAATAGACATATGGGCGCCGAGAAAATCTGTCATGGTTAATCCCTTGGTACAGCAAGCATTTTATCAAGCGCCTCTTTTGCCTTAACCGCAACGGCTTCAGGCACGGTAACCACCGGCTGCATGGTCTTGAGGCAAAGCAGCAGATCCTCCAGCGAGGTCAGCTTCATATTGGGGCAGATCAGGGCAGGCGAGGCCAGAATAAACTCCTTGTCAGGGTTCTCGTCACGTAATTTGAACAGAATACCTGCCTCTGTGCCGATGATGAATTTTTTAGCCGGACTTTTGGCGCAGTAAAGGTACATGCCACTGGTGGAACAGACATGATCGGCCAGGCTTGAGACTTCAGGCGCACATTCCGGGTGACAGATAAAAAGTGCGTCAGGATGCTGGGCTTTCATCTCCTGCACCTTTACAGCGGTTAACCGTTCGTGGGTGGGGCAGTAGCCATCCCAATAGATAAACTCTTTTTCAGGCAATGTCTTGGCCACCCAGCGCCCCAGGTTACGGTCCGGCGCAAAGATCAGCTGCTGCTCACGTAAAGAGCGAACCACGGAAACTGCATTGGCCGAGGTGCAGCAGATATCCGATTCGGCCTTGACCGCTGCGGTGGAATTAACATAGGTGACCACCGGTACACCGGGATGCTGTGCTTTAAGCGCCTGCAGTCCTGAGACATCGATCATATCCGCCATGGGGCAACCGGCATCGGCGCGGGGCAGCAACACGGTCTTGCGTGGCGACAAAATAGCAGCAGATTCAGCCATAAAATGGACGCCGCAGAAGACAATCACCTCTGCATCGGTCTTGGCTGCCTCCATGGAGAGCTGCAGTGAGTCGCCAGTGATATCGGCAATCTCCTGAACTTCATCTCGCATGTAGTTATGGGCAAGCAGGACGGCGTTGCGTTCATGCAGCAGATGCCGGATCTCCTCGCGGATATCAGTTGTGGGCATAACACCTCCGGTATGGCTTGTCAGTGGACAAGTGCAGGAATAACAATTTACTGTGTACAGAATTGATATTTCATTTGTAGCACATCAGCAGTCCCTTTTCCACCCTCCTGCCACCAGCTGCAAGGTTTGCCTTTGCGCACCCTGCTACCACGGCCTGCTGTCTTTCTGCTTCACTTTCCGTCATTGCTCCTTGACAAGCAAACGTTACACAGCGGATATAGGTACAAACCTGTCGCTTTCCCTTTGATAACGAGGGCGGTTGATATCGTTGAAACTGAAAGGATCACGCCTACTATGACGCCGACTGTTTCCGATGTGGGCAGCGTTGCCCACGCCATTCAGCTGTCCGTTGCACCGGTCTTTCTGTTGAGCGGTATCGGCGCCATGCTGTCTGTCATGACCAACCGTCTGGCGCGGGTCATTGATCGTGCCCGTGTGCTGGAGGTGCGTTTTGATGCAGCTACCCAGGATGAACACCGGGAACTGATTCGCAAGGACCTGGATACCCTGGCCCACCGAGCCAGCCTGGTCGGAAGGGCGATCAACCTTTTCACCTTCACGGCACTGTTAATTTGCACCGTCATCGCGCTGCTGTTTCTGGGGGCGTTTCTCTCCAACAACTTTTCCATTACTGTGGCAGTGTTTTTTATCGTTGCCATGCTGTCAATGGTAACGGGATTGCTCTTCTTTCTGCGTGAGATCTTTCTTGCCACCGCGAACCTGCGGATCGGTCCTGGTTCACAGGCGCCCACAACTGCAAAGAACGATTGAACTGCTTAAAATATTCATTACGACACAGTGGAGTGCTGTATGGCAAAAATTCTTGTTGTTGATGACGATGATGTAACAATCGGGCTACTTTGTTTATATCTGGCTAAAGATCAACACGATGTCACTACTGCCAAAAACGGCAAAGACGCTCTAGCCTGTCTACGTTCTGATTCCTTCGATATTCTGATAACTGACATCATAATGCCTGAAATGGATGGCTATGAACTCATTATGCACTTGCTGCTTAAGCCAGCCGCTCCAAGAATTATAGCCATATCAGCCGGCGCTTCTTCGATAGATGCTGCCCTTGT
>CAXNJF010000124.1:0-5556 GCA_964202585.1 Trichlorobacter sp.
GTTGCGCTTATGACCGATTCCCAGGACTGGTGGCCGGCAGACTGGGGGCACTACGGCGGCCTGATGATCCGGATGGCCTGGCATAGTGCCGGCACCTATCGCATGGGTGATGGCCGTGGCGGGGCAGGCTCCGGCTCCCAACGCCTGGCACCGCTTAACAGTTGGCCGGATAACGTGAACCTGGACAAGGCGCGGCGTCTGCTCTGGCCGATCAAACAGAAATACGGCAGGCAGATCTCCTGGGCTGATCTGATGATTCTGGCCGGCAACTGCGCTCTGGAGTCAATGGGGTTCAAGACCTTTGGTTTTGGTGGAGGCCGTGAGGATGTCTGGGAACCTGAACAGGATATCTACTGGGGCTCTGAGGATACGTGGCTGGGCGATAAACGGTACGAAGGGGAAAGACAGCTGGATAATCCCCTTGCTGCGGTACAGATGGGCCTGATCTATGTCAATCCTGAGGGACCCAACGGCAATCCGGATCCGGTTGCTTCCGGTGTTGATGTGCGTGAGACCTTTGCCCGGATGGCCATGAATGACGAAGAGACCGTGGCTCTGGTTGCTGGTGGTCATACCTTTGGCAAATGCCACGGTGCCGGTACAGCTGATCATGTCGGGCCGGAACCGGAAGCAGCAGGTATTGAAGAACAGGGGCTGGGCTGGATCAGCAGCTACAAGAGTGGCAAAGGTGGCGACACCATCTCCAGCGGTATTGAAGGGGCCTGGAAGCCAAACCCCACGCAATGGGACATGGGCTACTTGAAGGTGCTGTTCAAGTATGAATGGGAGTTGGTCAAGAGTGCGGCCGGTGCCCAGCAGTGGCTGGCAAAGGATGTGGAAGATGAGGATATGGTGATTGACGCCCACGATCCTTCCCAAAAACGTCGCCCCATGATGACCACGGCAGATCTTTCACTGCGCTTTGATCCGATCTACGGACCGATTGCCAGGCGTTACCTTGAGAACCCTGATCAGTTTGCCGATGCCTTTGCCCGGGCCTGGTTCAAGCTGACCCACCGCGATATGGGGCCCCGCTCGTGCTATCTGGGGGCTGAAGTGCCTGCAGAGAATCTGATCTGGCAGGATCCGGTACCGGCAGTTGACGATCTGCTGATTGATGCACAGGATATCGCCAGCCTCAAGGCTACTATGCTTGCATCGGGCCTCTCGATATCGCAACTGGTTACCACTGCCTGGGCCTCAGCCTCCACCTTCCGTGGCTCAGACAAACGCGGCGGTGCCAACGGTGCACGGATCAGACTGGCTCCGCAGAAGGACTGGGCAGTCAACCAGCCTGAACAGCTGGCAAAGGTATTGTCAGTTCTTGAAGGGATTCAGCAGCAGTTCAACAGCACCCAGTCAGGTGGCAAAAAAGTATCGTTAGCCGACCTGATCGTACTGGGGGGCTGCGCAGCAGTGGAGCAGGCAGCGAAGAACGCTGGTCACCCGGTAACAGTGCCCTTTACCCCTGGCCGGACTGATGCCTCACCGGAACAGACCGATGCAGACTCTTTCAGCGTGCTTGAGCCGGTTGCCGACGGATTCAGAAACTTCCTGAAAGCAAAATTCTCGGTGACTGCCGAAGAACTGCTGCTTGATCGTGCCCAACTGTTGACCCTGACTGCGCCGGAGATGACGGTGCTGATCGGCGGGATGCGTGCCCTCAATACCAACGTCGGTCAGTCTCCGCATGGTATCTTCACCAAGCGTCCGGAGTCCCTGACCAATGACTTCTTCCTGAACCTGCTTGATATGCGGACTGCCTGGAAGCCTGCCTCAGCTGATGCTGATATTTTTGAAGGGCGTGATCGTACCAGTGGTGAGCTGAAGTGGACCGCCACCCGTATTGACCTGCTCTTTGGCGCAAATTCTCAACTGCGGGCCGTAGCGGAAGTTTATGGCTGTGCAGATTCGCAGGAAAAGTTCCTGAACGACTTTATTGCAGTCTGGAACAAGGTGATGAATCTCGACCGCTTTGATCTTGCCTGATTGTCCCCTGTTTTTTTTAAATGTCACAAGATGCCTTGTATTGTGATTAGGATTTGTTAAACTTTTGACAGGGGGAATGCCTGATCATTCCCCCTTAATTTCCGGAGAAAGGAGATTGCGTATGGAATCCGGACAAGGCTGCGTTAAACCGGCCGCAGGTCCACTGGCAGCAGCACCGCCACCAACTACTGCAGCACAACCAGCAAAGGAGGAACGAACCATGACCGTTGCACGAGTGGGGCATCCAGCTCCTGATTTTGAGGCCAACGTTTATTTCAACGGCGGCTTTGAGACTATGAAGTTATCTGATTACAAAGGTAAGTGGATTGTACTGTGCTTCTATCCGGGCGATTTCACCTTTGTCTGACCGACTGAACTGACGGCGGTCGCCGTCAAGCATGCAGAACTGAAAGAACTGGGTGTAGAAAGCTTTGCTGCAAGTACCGACAGCCGCTTTGTCCACAAAATCTGGCAGGCGGAAGAACTGTCCAAAATGGTGCCTGGTGGGGTACCGTTCCCGATGATTTCCGATGCCAGCGGCCTGATCGGCCAGGCCTACGGTGTCTTTGAGCCGGCCGCAGGCGTAGATATTCGCGGCAGATTCATCATTGATCCTGACTTCAATATCAGAGCCATGGAAGTGCTGACACCGGAAGTTGGCCGCAGCGTTACCGAGCTGATTCGGCAGGTCAAGGCATTCCAGCATGTCCGCGCCACCGGAGAGGTAACTCCGGCCGGCTGGACGCCAGGTAAACCGACCCTGAAGCCCGGTCCTGATCTGGCCGGTAATGTCTGGAAAGAGTGGAAGCCTGAGATGGCATTCTGATTTACCCAAAATGGCAGTAAAGTAAAATAAACACAGAGGCTCAGAGAACACAGAGTAAAGTCTGAAAACAAGTAGTAGGGGAAAACAAACGACAAGATATTTGTTTGTTTTTGCTCCCTTAAAAATCAGTTTTATGTCTTTTGATGTTCTCTGTGCCCACTGTGTCTCTGTGTTTTAATTGATTTTTGAGGACTATCGACCGGAGGTTTTTGTGCAGTATCTATCAATAATCTATCGTTTGCTGATCGCCTTCTGGGTTGGCGGTGCTGCCATTTTCACCTTTATCCTGACCCCGACCCTGTTTAAAAGTTTTGACCGTGACATGGCCGGAAACATCGTAGGTGTGCTGTTTCCCGGTTATTTTAAATGGGGGCTGATCTGTGGCGTGCTTGCCCTGGGTTGCCTGCTGTTTACCAGGGAAAAACGCTGGTTTGCATCGGCAATCATCATTGTTGCCATGCTGGTAGTCACCTCTGTTCAGGCTTTTGTGATTGAACCCAAGGCTGCAGCGATTAAAAAGGAGATTCCGTCCTTTGTCACCACCCCGACTGATCATCCGTTGCGTCAGCAGTTCAAAAAGCTTCACGGTGTTTCTGCGGTAAGCAACCTGGGAGTTATCGGCGGTGGTATTGCCCTGATCATTTTGTTATAAACAAGAGCAGTAACGACACGAAAGGAAAAACAGAAGATGTCCAAATCAGTTAAAGGTACCAAGACCGAGCAGAACCTGCTCAAATCATTTGCCGGTGAGAGCCAGGCCCGTAACCGTTATACCTACTTTGCCGGTGCTGCCCGCAAGGAAGGGTATGTTCAGATTGCTGATATCTTTGAAGAAACTGCTGATCAGGAGAAGGAGCATGCCAAGCGGTTCTTTAAATTTCTGGAAGGAGGCGACCTTGAGATAACCGCCTGCTTCCCGGCTGGCAAGATCGGTACCACTGCTGAAAACTTGTTGGCATCAGCCTGTGGCGAGCATGAGGAACATACCGAGCTGTATCCGGCCTTTGCCGCTGTTGCCAAGGAAGAAGGGTTTGGTGAGATAGCTGCGGTCTGGAATGCAATATCGGTAGCAGAGAAACAACATGAGAAACGTTATCGTGATCTGCTGGCCAATATCGAGGCAGGCAAGGTTTTTCAGCGGGAAGAGATCGTGGTCTGGCGTTGCCGTAACTGTGGCTACCTGCACAGCAACAAGTCTGCGCCGGAGCTCTGCCCGGCCTGCGCCCACCCCAAGGCACACTTTGAACTGTTAGGTGAAAACTGGTAGTGTAACAATTTGAAATCAAATGGATAAACTTGCCAAGGCCACCTCCATCCGGAGGTGGCCTTGGTCGTTACTGCTGTAAAAAACAATCCGAAAACGGCAGTTGCTATTGATCACCCCGTTATGCGGTCCGCGACTGTGCCGGTCTACCTCCCATCCGCCCCCAGGGGGCTCCCTGATAAACAAAAAAGCCAGCTAGGCCTGATAATATGAGGTCTGGCAGGCTTTTTAGAGTATTCAGTCATTGGCAGATTTTGTGTAAAGCAGAACAACGACAAATCTGTTTGTATAAAGTAAAACCATAATGTACTTTACACAAAATGTTTTGTTGCTAACAGACGTTACACAACCTGCCTGCCTTCAGCGATGTTAATAAGCTCAGGAAATGCAAGTGTTGCCGGACGGCTGCCGCTACCTTCAAAGAGTACCTTCAGGATACCGGCCTTCTGTAGCTGCCGTAAAAGTCCCATTGCCGTCTGTTTGGTTGGTATGCCGGAACGGGTGGCAAAGTCAGTTGTTCTGAATATGGGACGGTCAAAGATTGTATCAAGCGCCTGTATGGCATACTGCGAATGGGTTACATCAACCACCTTGATCTTCATGGCCTCGTAAAGCGCCAGAATGTTTTTAACCTTTTCTGCGTTGTCGGTTGCCTGGGCAATAATAGCCTTCAGGAAAAACTCAATCCAGCCGCTCCAGTCACCTTCCTGTGAGATGCCTTTCAGGCGTTCGTAGTATTCACCCCGGTTTGCCTCAAGGTAGCCGCTCAGGTAGAACATCGGGCGAGATAGGGCTTTCTTGGAGAAGAGGAACAGCGGGATAACAAGGCGGCCTATCCGCCCGTTACCGTCCTTGAATGGGTGGAGCAGCTCAAGCTGGGCATGAACAACGGCGGCTTGAATCAGTATATCGGCATCATCACAGCCAAGGTAACGCTGCCAGTTTTCCAGATGGTCAAGCAGTTGCAGCGGGCTTGGCGGAACAAAGGTCGCCTGATCAATGGAGCAGCCATATGGCCCAATCCAGTTCTGATCGCGCCGGAAGCTGCCCGGCTCTTTATCTTTGCCACGCACGCTGTCCATCAGCATCCGGTGCATATCTTTTATCAGGCCAAGCGAGAGTGGCCGATGTGCCAGTTCTTCTGTGGCTATTATTAAGGCGCTTCGATAATTGACGATCTCCTGAATATCCTGACTTTTACCTTCCGAGAAAACCTGTCCTGCTTCATGCTCCAGAACCTCGTCCAGTGTTGCCTGTGTGCCTTCAATTTTAGAGGAAAGCACCGCTTCCTGTGTGGTGAGGGGAGAAAGCAAGACATTGGGGTTTACAACCCCTTGCAACAGTCCGTCATATCTGGCAAGCTCGGCGTTGGCCTTGCCTACAAGGCCTATCAGGCGGCCATAGTCAATGGATGTTAAAGGTAATGTATGTGGGTTGTATGGTTCCATATTTTACCTCGTCAATGTCGCTTATGGCT
>CAXNJF010000125.1:0-5523 GCA_964202585.1 Trichlorobacter sp.
ATGGGACGAGAGATCGCCAGCAAGACCTTTATCCAGGTGCAGAATGTTATCGTTCGCCGTGGGTAAAGGTCTTTTTTATTTTGACTCCCCGGCCTAATTCAACAGGTAAGATGGAGGTAACAGAAGATGATGAACCAATTTAAAACAACACTGCTCCTGTCACTGCTCACCGTGCTGCTGGTGGCCATGGGCGGCGCCGTTGGCGGTAGTGGCGGGATGATGGTCGCCTTTGTGATGGCGGCATTGATGAACTTCGGCTCCTACTGGTTCTCTGACAAGATCGTGCTGAAGATGTACGGTGCAGAAGAGATTACCCGCAACGAAAATCCGGCATTCTATGATATGGTGGAGCGGCTGGCCGGACGGGCCGGGCTGCCGATGCCCAAGGTCTACATTATACCGGATCAGTCGCCCAACGCCTTTGCCACCGGACGAAACCCGGCCCATGCTGCGGTAGCGGCCACCGAAGGGATCCTGCGGATTCTTACTCCCGAAGAGCTGGAAGGGGTGATGGCGCACGAACTGGGGCATGTCAAGAACCGCGATATCCTGATCTCTACCATTGCCGCAACCTTTGCCGGAGCGATCTCCATGATCGGCAGCATGCTGCAGTGGGGAGCTATGCTGGGGGCAGGTCGTGATAATGAGGAAGGGGGCGGACTTGCAGGCCTGGTGGGCTCACTGGCCATGGCTATCCTGGCCCCGATTATGGCGATGCTGATCCAGATGGCGGTCTCCCGCTCGCGGGAATACCTGGCTGATGCCACTGGCGCCGAAATCTGCGGCAAACCCCGCGCTCTGGCAAGTGCACTTGGCCGGCTGCAGAACGCCTCACAGCAAATACCGATGCATGACGCCAAACCGGCCACGGCCCATATGTTCATCGTCAATCCGCTCACCGGCGGCGGGCTGATGAGCCTCTTCTCCACCCATCCGCCCATGGAAGAGCGGATCGCCCGTCTACAGGCCATGTCAGTACGCTGATGTTGTTCTGGACGCTACGCAAAGCCCGTCAGGTGATCGTGGCGGTCGTAGGGGGCACGGTGGTTCTGGTCGGTATTATCATGATCGTTACCCCCGGCCCGGCGGTTCTTGTAATTCCGCTCGGGCTGGGGATACTGGCCACGGAATTTATCTGGGCCCGTATCCTGCTGAAAAAAGTAAAAGAGCACATTGCATCCATGACGTCAAAAATGAACAAAAAACCAACGGAGGAGCAAAAATGAAACGAAGTATGCTGCTGATTATGGGAACCCTGCTGGTGTCCATGCTGTCCGGCTGCGGCTATAACACCATGCAGGCTAATGAAGAGGCGGTTATCGCTGCCTGGGGTGATGTCGAGTCTGCCTACCAGCGCCGTAACGATCTTATTCCCAACCTGGTGGAGGTAGTCAAGGGCTATGCCAAACATGAGGCTGATACCCTCAAGGCGGTCACCGAGGCCCGTGCCAGCGTGGGTGGCATGAAAGTTGGCAAGGATGTCATCAATGATCCGGCCGCCATTGCCAAGTTCCAGCAGATGCAGGGCCAGATGTCCGGTGCCCTGTCCCGCCTGATGGTGGTGGCCGAAAAATACCCTGACCTGAAGGCCAACCAGAACTTTCTTGACCTGCAGAAGCAGCTTGAAGGAACGGAAAACCGGATCAACGTGGCCCGTGAGCGCTACAACAAGCAGGTCCAGTTCTTTAACACCAGTATCCGTACCTTCCCCAACTCCTTGACCAACTCAATGATGCTGCACTTGAAGCGCAAGGAGCCGTTCAAGGCTGAAGAAGGGGCAAAGGCCGCACCGAAAGTAAAGTTCTAGATGGATCTGTCCATCTTCATCAGCACCTTTGGCCTGATTTTTCTGGCGGAGCTGGGGGACAAAACCCAGCTTACCGCCATGGCCCTGGCGCTGCGCTATCCCTGGAAACGGATCTTCATCGGTATTGCTGCGGCGTTCTTTGTCCTGAATCTGGCAGCCGTGCTGGTGGGGCGGATCCTGTTTCTGGTGCTGCCGCTCTTTTGGGTCACGCTGGTTTCGGCGCTGCTGTTTCTCTATTTCGGCTACAGCACCCTGAAAAACGCCTGTGATAGCGAGGATGATGACGGGCCAGCCCCAACCGCCTCCGATGCCATCCGCACCGCCTTTTTAATGATCTTTATGGCAGAACTGGGGGACAAGACCCAGCTGGTAACTGCCAGTCAGGCAGCGGTTCATTCCACCAGCCTGATCGGCATGGGCACGGTCTTTGTTGCCTCAACCCTTGCGCTCTGGCTGGTCTCCCTGATCGGCATTTTTGCCGGCAAGCAATTGGTCAAGGTTATCCCGGTCTGCTGGATTCATCGCACCGCCGGCATGATGTTTCTTATTTTCGGGCTGGCCATGGGCTGGCGTCTCTTCTCGCTGTAAAAAGGAACAACGATGTCTCCAACTACCCTGATGTGGATCGTCTTCACCCTGCTGATTTCCTGTATGCTGGTCATTGATCTGGGAATGAACCGTAAAAGCGGGCGGGTCAGCTTTAAAAAAGCAGCCACCTGGACCGTAATCTGGATGTGTCTGGCCCTGCTGTTTGATCTGGGTATCTGGCTGACCATGGGGCAGCAGAAGGCGATGGAGTTTCTGACCGGCTATCTGATTGAACAGTCGCTTTCGGTAGATAACCTGTTTGTGTTCATCATGATTTTCACGGCGTTTGGAGTACGGGGAGAGCTGCAGGCCAGAGTACTGAAATGGGGCATCCTGGGGGCGATCGTGATGCGGCTTGCCTTTATCTTTGCCGGTACCGCCCTGTTAAAGGAATTCCAGTGGTTATTTTACTTCTTTGGTGCGCTCCTGATCTACACCGCCTGGAAGATGGCCGTCAGCGGCGATGAAGAGATTGAACCGGACAAGAACCCGCTGGTGCGGCTGGCGCGGCGGTTCCTTCCGATGACCAAGCGGATCCGTGGTGACTGGTTTGTGACCCGCAAACTGGGGATGTGGGTTGCCAGCCCGCTCTTTATGGTACTGCTGGTGGTTGAGAGCAGCGATCTTGTTTTTGCCATGGACTCAATCCCGGCCATTTTTGCGATTACCCTGGATCCGTTTATCGTGCTGACCTCCAACGTCTTTGCTATCATGGGGCTGCGGTCACTGTTCTTCATGCTCTCAAACCTGATGGGGATGTTTGCCTACCTCAAGTTCGGTATCGCCCTGATCCTTGCCTTTGTGGGGGTCAAGATGATCCTGATGATGATCGGCTTTCATATTCCGATTTCTCTTTCATTAGCCATGATTGTGGTAACCCTGGCTGTATCTGTGGCAGCATCGCTGCTGCTGCGCAAACCTGAATCTGATGAGGTATTGGAAACTGCTTGACAAACATCTGTCAGTATTTCTATTTTTAATGAAGATGAAACGCAACCACTCCTGCATATCTGCGGCAACCCTGCTGACCCTGCTGGCTCTGGCAAGTATCCTGCTGGCTCCGGTTGCAGCATTGAGTCATAATCTCTTGCCTGATGCCGCTGTTTCCATGACAGCGGGAGATTGTGGCGGCTGCCATGATGATAGTCAGGATACCGGGAAAGATGACTGCTGTACAACCGCCTGTGCCTGCGCCTGTCATGCCCCGCTGACCATCAAGGCTGTTACGCTGCCGGTGCCGGTTGCACTGACCAGCTGTTTTGCCTCATTTAACCCGCACCTCCCGCCACAGGTGTATCTGCCTATTTTTGTTCCCCCTCAAAACCGCTCCTGACCCAGTCCTGACACTCCAGCTGTATCCTGTGTTCCTCTTTGTCGCCCCTGGTGGCAAAGGCTGACTCTATGCGTTCGCACGCATCCGGAGATCCTTATGACGACTGAAGGACGTTCAGTCGGCGAGCGGGCCATGCAGACCCTTGCCTCGCTGCGCCTGACCATGTTTTTACTGCTCTGTTTAGCCGTGGTTTCCATCATCGGCACCATTATCCCCCAGGGGCAACTGCCGCCAGAATATGTTGCTGCCATCGGCGGCGAGCAGGGCAACCGTTTCCGCCTCTATTCCCTGCTGGGGATTTTCGACATGTATCACGCCTGGTGGTTCCAGGGCCTTTTGGCCATGCTGGCGTCCAACCTGCTGGCCTGTACCATCAAGCGGTTGCCCCACGTCTGGCGGATTGCAACCCGGCCCGAGGTTACCCTGAGCAGTGCCCAGGAACAGGGAGCCACCTGCCGGACAGAGCTGGTTATTCCGGACAGCACTGATCGTGAGCAGTTGATCAGGGTGGTTTCCGCTGCAGCAGGCCGCCCCACCGTTACGGAAAAGGATCAAGAACTGCACCTGTTTATGCAACGACGCCCCTGGGCCAGGCTGGCGGTCTACGGGGTTCATGCCAGCGTGATCCTGATCTTTATCGGCGCCATTATCGGTAATGTTTTCGGGTTTAAGGGGTTTGTGGCCATCCCGGAAGGCGCCACGGTAACAAGCTTCACTGACCGCCAGGGCAAGCAGCGCCCGCTGGGCTTTGAGCTGCGCTGCGATCAGTTTACGGTCAGCTTCTATGATGCTCCCGGCGGCGGCCCCAGCCAGATGCCGAAGGAGTTTAAAAGCATCCTGACCCTGACCGAGAACGGCAAAGAAGTGCCTGGCTACAAACATGCCCGGCTGATTGTGAATGAGCCACTGACCTACAAGGGGATCACCTTCTACCAGTCAAGCTATGGCAAGACCGGCAGCCACCGTTTTACGGTGGGGGGAACTGCTCTGACGGTTGGCAGTGACGAGACTGCGCATCTGCCGGACGGCAGCAGCATGCACGTGATTGAGGCGGTGCAGGATGTGGCCCCCTTTCTTCCAGGCAAGACCGGCCCGGCTGCGCGGATTGACATCCATCCTGCCAAGGGTGGAGAGACCCGTACCCTGATCCTGTTTGCCAACTACCCTGAGGAAAACAAGCTTGAAACAACCAGGGCCGGACTACCGGTCATGAGCTATCTGGGGGGCACCGAGCGTCCCTATACCGGCCTGCAGGTCAACAAGGATCCCGGTGTCTGGGTGGTCTGGAGCGGCTGCCTGCTGATGTGTCTCGGCCTGTATGTAGCCTTTTTCCTGCCGCATCAGCGTTTTTGGATCAGATACAGCCACGGCAGGCTGGTCATAGCCGGGCATACCACCAAAGGTCAGGCAGCGTTTCAGACACAGTTTGACGGACTGGCTGAACGGATCAAAACAGCAGTACAGAAGGAGGAAACAGCATGAACAGCGCAACGCTTTTCAATATCACCACCATCTTTTACATGGCCTCTACCCTGGCCTTCTTCGGCTATCTGGCCGGCCGTAACAGCAAGGTCGGTCTGGCCGGTTCCGCCTTGGCTTGGACCGGTTTTGCCATCCAGACCGTGGCCACCGGCCTGCGCTGGAAAGAATCCTACGACATGGGGATGGGGCATGCTCCCTTGTCCAACCTGTATGAATCAGTGGTCTTCTTTGCCTGGAGCATTGTGCTGATCTTCGGCATCATCGATATCAAATACAAATACCGGATCATCGGTGCCTTTGTCATGCCGTTTGC
>CAXNJF010000126.1:0-5511 GCA_964202585.1 Trichlorobacter sp.
ATCGCTTCAGAAACTATCCGGCAAACCGATGCTGCGCTGTTTCCTCGTGTCGATCTGCAGGGAGGCTACACAGCCCAGCTTGAAGCCCAAGCCATGAAGGCAAACGATCAGCTGATTGAAACCCAGCAACCAAATTATCTGTTTGGCAATTTGAGCGTACAGTACACCCTGTATGATTTCGGCCGACGCGATGCACGCCGAAGCATCAGCCGCACCAATTTTGATGCGGTAAAGCTGGAGATACAACAACAAGAGCAGGACACATCCCTGCAGGTGGTTGAGAGCTATTTTGCCATTCTTGAGGCGCAAAAAATCAGCGCTGCTGTTGCTGAAGAGCTACAAACTGTTGAAGAACACCGCCGCGTGGCGCTTGCCCTGTTTGAAGCAGGTTCAGTAACCCGCAATGATCTGCTGCAGGCAGAGGTGCGTCTGGCCAATGCCCGTCAGCAGCTGCTGGCGCGGCGTAACCAGGTTGAGAATCTGTATCTGCGGCTGAATTTCCTGACCAATGCCCCGGCGTCTGATCGCCCCCAACTGAGCGAACCAACAACACCCGCTCTGCCACAGACTCCATCTGACACCACCCAGGCAGTGCAAAAACGTCCAGACCTGCATGCCTTGCGCAAGGGAGTGGAAATCAGGGAACAGGAGATAAGGGAAAGCCGCGCCGCATTCTACCCGGAACTGTTCACCCGTCTTTCACTTGACTACCTTGAAAATGACAAGCTGCGGGAACAGGCTATCTATGGCGCCAGTGTCGGACTTAAAATCAACCTGTTTGATGGTTTTGCTTCAACAGCCACCCGCAGCAAGGCGGTTGCCCAGCAGTCCCGCGCCAAAGAGCAGGTGCGACTGGCTGAGGAGCTGGCCCGGCTTGAGGTAGCCACAGTATCCAATGATCTGCTCGTGGCATATGAGCGGATAGCGGTTACGAAAGAATCGATCCGCCAGGGCGAAGAAAACCTGCGGATCAACCAGAGCCGGTATCAGGAGCGGGTCGGCACTGCCACCGAAGTACTGGATGCCCAGACCCTGCTAACCCAGACCAGGACAGAGCATTACCGGGCCCGGTACGATTATCAGCGTGCCGCGGCCCGTCTGCGCAGGGCAACCGGAGAGCTGTAAGAAGCACGGCCCCTTTGACTACCCCCGGTGAACCGCAAAGGGGCCCCAACTTTGAAAGACCGACATCACCTCCAGAAAGTTGACATTGACATGCTCCGGCTGGTCACTGGCCCATTTGATAATCCCTGCTATATCTTCAGCAGTTAATGGCTCCGTTCCTTCATACACCTTATCTGCCTTTTCCTGATCCCCTTTGAAGCGAACCGACGAAAATTCAGTTTCAGCCATTCCAGGGGCGATACAGGTGGCACGAACCCGCGTACCCAGCAGGTCCGCCCGCAGGTTGCGGGTGAACTGCTCCACAAAGGCCTTGGTACCACCATAGACATTACCGCCTGGATAGGGCCAGGCACCGGCTGTCGAACCGATATTGATGATCTGCCCACGGTTACGGGCCACCATGCCGGGCAGTACCGCACGGGTGCAGTACATCACCCCTTTGATGTTGGTATCCACCATGGTATCCCAATCATCCAGAAAAGCCTGGTGGGCAGGTTCCAGGCCCAGGGCCAGACCGGCATTGTTTACCAGCAGGTCAATCTCGCGGAAAACTTCCGGCAGACCAGCAACCACAGCATCAACGGCAGCTCGCTCCCGTACATCAAGTCGTATACACTGCACTGCTGCCCGATCCGACAATTCCTGTTCCAACGCCAGTAACGGTTCCAGTCTGCGGGCTGCCAGTATCAGCCGGTTACCCTTTTCCGCAAAGACGCGGGCACAGGCTGCGCCAAAGCCTGATGAAGCTCCTGTAATCATGATAGTTTTAGCGTTCATAGCAACTCCTTCCTTTTAAAACAAAAAAACCGGCCCGACGCATAATGCACCGGGCCGGTCAGAGACTACACATACAACGTCTGCTTAGGCAGAAGCCGCCAAAGCCTTCTCAAAACCGGCAGCGTAAGCCTTCTCGTTCAGCTCCAGGAATGCCTCAGGCACGCGGGAGAGAACAGCTTTCAAGCCGTTTTCACGGGAGACCACGCCGGTCAGCGCGATCATGGCACCAAGGGCAACGATGTTGGCAACAATCTCGCGGCCTACTTCGTTTTTGGCGGTGTTGATGATGTTGAACCCGACTTTTTTGAAGTTCCCCTCGGGAAGACGGGTAACCAGATCGGTATCATACAAGAGTACGCCGTTTTCTTTCAGGTCATGGGAATACTTGTCACATGCTTCCTGGGTCAGAGCCAGCAGTGCGTCACACATGGTGACTTTGGGATAATCAACCGGTACATCGTCAATGATAACTTCAGACTTGGAAGCGCCGCCACGGGCCTCAGGGCCGTAGCTCTGGGACTGCACAGCCTGCTTGCCTTCATGGATGGAAGCTGCCTCGGCAAGGATAATCCCGGCAGTGATCAAACCTTGGCCGCCAGCGCCGGAAAACCTTAATTCATACCTGGCCATCTATGTTCTCCTTTATAAAAGTGATGAATTATTTAGAGCCGCCAGCGCGCTCGATAACCTTTGCGTACTCTTCGCAGTACTCAGGACGCTCGGCTTTATACAGCACACCGGTAAGAACTTTACCTTCAAGCTGCTCTGCGCTCATCTTCTCGGCAGCCTTAACCGGTACGGCAACTTCTTTCAGACGGTTCATCATCTCGATAACCGACTTGTACTTGTTGCGACGACCGTAGGTAGTGGGGCAGTCATCCAGAATCTCAACCACCGAGAAGCCTTTGTGCTGAATAGCTTCAACAATCAGCTTGTCAATCTGGTTGGCATGGAAGGCGGTACCACGGGCAACAAAAGTTGCACCGGCGCCGATAGCCAGCTTGGCAATATCGAAACCGGGGTCAGGGTTGCCGTACGGTGTGGTTGAAGCCTTGTGGCCGGTGGGGGTACAGGGTGAGAACTGACCACCGGTCATGCCGTAGATGTAGTTGTTCATGATGATGTAGGTCATGTTGATGTTACGGCGGCAGGCATGGATAAAGTGGTTACCGCCAATGGCAGTACCGTCGCCGTCACCGCCAACCAGAATCACATTCATCTCTGGCTTGGCCATCTTGATACCGGTCGCAAAGGCAGCTGCACGACCGTGTGCAGTGTGCAGGGTACAGCAATCAATGTAGCCGGGCAGACGCGATGCACAGCCGATACCGGAAACAATGGCGGTCTCTTCCTTCACAAGGTTAAGAGTATCCATGGCACGGATCAGACCCTTCATGACTATACCGTGGCCGCAGCCTGGGCACCAGATATGGGGCAACTTGCCCGGACGGATAAATTTTTCGTAATCAAAAGCCATGGCTACTTAACCTCCTTCATCTTCTCAAGGATCTGCTCGGGGTTGATCGGCTCACCGTCAACACGATTGATGCCGAGGATCTGAGCCTTGCCTTGTGCGCAGCGCTCAACCTCAATGCTGCACATACCCAGGTTCATTTCAGGTACGATAAAGCCTTTGACTTTACCAGCCAACGCCTTGATCTGCTTATCCGGGAAGGGCCAGAAGGTCTTGATCCGGAACATACCGGCCTTGATCCCTTGCGCACGAGCCTCATTGACCGCGTAACGGGCGGAACGGGAAGTGGAGCCGTAGGCAACAACACAAATCTCGGCATCGTCCAGCATGAACTCTTCAAACTCAACGATTTCGTCCACATTGGCCATAACCTTACGAACCTGGCGCTCTTCCTCAGCCTGGACATACTCGGCTTTAGTGGTGGGGAAACCGTCCGGCAGCTTGTTCAGGCCGGTTACGTGGAACTTGTAGCCGGAACCGAAAGCAGCCAGAGGAGGCACATCACCAAATTTGGTATCGTAGGGCTTGTATTCTGCAGGGGGAACTGAAGGTACTGTACGGTCAATTATTTCAATCTCACCCGGCTCACGGAATTCAATCCGCTCACGCATATGGGCAATGATCTCATCTGGCATGACGTGTACCGGCATACGGTATTTTTCAGCCAGATTAAAGGCC
Source organism: Trichlorobacter sp. (assembly GCA_964202585.1). Taxonomy (GTDB): domain Bacteria; phylum Desulfobacterota; class Desulfuromonadia; order Geobacterales; family Pseudopelobacteraceae; genus Trichlorobacter. Next base: position 4,055 of record CAXNJF010000126.1, read on the forward strand.
TGAGCCGTCATGTCATAACATTCCTGCACAGATGCCGGCATAAGAGCAATCGTAGCGTGGTCGCCGTGGGTACCCCAGCGAGCGCACATAACGTCCGACTGCGAAGGACCGGTAGGCATCCCGGTGGAAGGCCCACCGCGCATAACGTTGAAAACGACGCAGGGGATCTCGGCGATGCAGCCATAGCCGATCAGTTCCTGCTTGAGGGACAAACCGGGGCCGGAAGTGGAAGTCAGGGCCTTCTTACCAGCCAATGCGCCACCCAGCAGGGCAGCCATTGCGCCGATCTCGTCTTCCATCTGAATGAACTTGCCCCCTATTTTGGGCAGCTCAATGGACAATACCTCCGATACTTCAGTGGAGGGGGTAATCGGGTAACCGGCGAAGAACGTGCAACCGGCATACAATGCGCCGTGTGCAGCTGCCTCGTTACCTTGCAAAAAAGCAACTTTTTTTGACACTTTGAAATCCTCCCGTCGTGTTATTCAGCGTGAACTTTGATGGCAAAGTCAGGGCAACGCAGTTCGCACTGCATGCACTTGATACACTTTTCCAGATCCTTAACGGAAACGACAAAACCTTTCATTTCCAGAACCTTGGTCGGGCAGAATTCCACACAAATGTGGCAGCCCTTGCAATACTTTTCAATGATTTCAATCCTTGGCAGCTTCTTTTCTTCTGACATCGGGAAAGCTCCTTTTATCCGTATTCGGAGGTGTGAAATTAAGGCCGTTTACGCGGCAAAAAGAAGGGCGGACAGGGCCGCCCTTCTTTATCAGCCACTACTAGAGGCCTGTAATGTGTTTACTAGCCCTTCAGGATACTGTCCAGGCTGTCTACCAGGCCTTTAACAGCGGCAACAGACTTGTCCATCATGGCTTGCTCGGTTGCATCCAGCTTGAACTGCAGGATTTTTTCTACGCCGTTTGAACCCAGAACAGCAGGTACGCCGACATAGTAGCCGTTCACACCAAACTCACCATTCAGCAGGCAGCAGGTAGGCAGAACACGCTTCTGGTCTTTCAGTACGGACTCAGCCATAGCAATGGCGGATGAAGCTGGTGAGTAGAAAGCGGAACCGGTCTTCAGCAGGGCAACAACTTCACCACCAGCCAGACGGGTACGGTTAACCATGGCTTCCATAACTTCTTTCGCCTTGTCTGCACCGTACTTCTGCTCCAGCAGCTCCATGACCGGAATGCCGTTAACTGCGGCATAGCGAACCAGCGGAACCATGTCATCGCCGTGTCCACCCAGGGTCATGGCGGAAACGTCCTTGACGGACACACCCAACTCCCATGCAATAAAAGCCTTGAAACGAGCTGAGTCAAGTACGCCAGCCTGGCCTACAACGCGGCTTGCAGGCATACCGGTGATCTTCTGGCACAGGGTAACCATAGCATCCAGAGGGTTGGAAATAACAATCACGAATGCATTGGAAGCATACTGCTTGATCC
>CAXNJF010000127.1:0-5506 GCA_964202585.1 Trichlorobacter sp.
AAGGAAATCAAGCCGGGCAGCAAAAAAACCTTTGATGGCGAGGTCAGGGAGCTTGAAGAGGAGCTTGCCAATTCGACCGCCACCGTCACGGTATCTGCTGCAAACCCGATGATCGCCCTTACGCCACGCAAACCGGCCAAGGCTAAAAAGGACAAAGCTGATTCGGAGAAGGCAAAGAAGACGAAGAAGAAAGGCAAGTAGCCCGTTATCCTGATGCTTCAGGTATGCAAAAAGCCGGATTCCCGCACATGGGTTTCCGGCTTTTTGCGAATGTTCACAGCATGTTTGGCATGCCCTCAAACTGGCTTGGGGGCAGGGTAACAGCCTTTTTCAGCACTTCAACCAGCAGCTTCAAGCTCAGCGGTTTACTCAGATACCCGTCAAACCCTTCAGCCAGCAAGCGTTCCCGGTCGCCCGGCATGGCGTAGGCAGTAACCGCAATGATCGGAATATGCCCCCCCAGTACCCGTTCCTGCTGGCGGATTGCCGCCATTGCCAGCCGACCATCCAGCACCGGCATCTGCACATCCATCAGGATGCAGTCCCATGTTCTTTCATGCCATTTATTCAGGGCCTGCTCGCCATTTTCCACCACCATCGTCTGATGTTCCAGCTTGATCAACATTCCCATCAGGGTGCGTGCGTTCAGGTCATTATCCTCTGCAATCAAAATCTGCAACGGTCTCGGGAAAACCGCCTCCACCGGTACGAAGTTGTCTGATGCTTCTTTCAGAACCTCGTGCTGCACTTTGGTAAACGGCAGTTCGACAAAAAAACTGCTCCCTTTCCCCGCTTCACTGCTAAAGCTGATGCTGCCCCCCATCAGCTCGGTCAGGCGTTGACAGATGACCAGCCCCAGCCCTGAACCGCCAAATTTACGGGTGGCTGAACTATCGGCCTGCACAAATGGGCTAAAGAGCCGGTGCTGAACCGGCGCGGGGATACCGATGCCGGTATCTCTGATCTCCAGACGGATAATGACCTTGTCATCCTGTTCTGAAAGCAACGTGGCGACAATGGTAATACTGCCCTGCTGCGTAAATTTGATCGCATTACCCAGCAGATTCAACAGGATCTGTTTCAGACGCAGGGAATCACCGGCCAGCATATCCGGCAGTTCTTCCGGCAGTTCCAGCACCAGTTCCAGTTTTTTCTGAATGATCCGTGCCTTCTGTTTATCCACTACTTCCTGGATAACCCTGCGCAGCGAAAAACTGTTGAACTCCACTTCCAGCCTGCCAGCTTCGATCTTGGAGAGATCCAGAATGTCGCTTAACAGGGAGATAAGATTTTTTCCTGACTGCTCCAGAGTATCCAGGTACTCCTGCTGTTCCGGTGTCAGCTCGGTAAAGCGAAGCAGTTGGGCCATGCCCAGCACCCCGTTCATCGGGGTGCGGATTTCGTGGCTCATATTTGCCAGAAACTCGCTTTTGGCCCGGTTGGCAGCCTCTGCTGCTATACGGGCCTGCTCAAGCTCTGCTTCATACCGTTTCCGCTCGGTAATGTTACGGACAAAACCGCAATTATAGTCCTGACCATCAAACTGCACATAATTGGCAGCCACCTCAACCGGAATAAGCCTGCCATCCCTGGTTTGATGTATCGACTCAAAGGTGATGGCCCCGGCAGCCTTAACCGCTGCAAACTGTTCTGCAAACTGTTCTGCCTTGAAATTGGTGTCAATGTCGGCAATCGTCATGGCCAGCAGTTCCTCGCGCGTGTAACCAAGGGTTGTGCAGGCCGACTGATTGAGATCAACAATACTGCCGTCTTGCCTGATCCAGTAAATAGCGTCCGAGGCACACTCCACGGAAAAACGGGTAAACTGCAGTTCATGGGTCCGTTCCGCCACCATCTCCTCCAGTCGGCGATGGTGGTAGCGGCTTTCAATGTTCAGTTGTGCCCGCTGCAGATTCCGCTTGATAACATGACCGAATTCATCGGGATGCTGTACCGGCTTGGTCAGGTAATCCCAGGCCCCCTTGCGGATCGCCTCTACCGCGTCATGCACGGTGCCGGCACCAGAAATAACAATCAGCGGTATATCGGCATTGATCAGTCTGGCCTGTTCAATAAAGGCAATCCCGTCCATCTTTGGCATCTTCAGGTCGGTCAGCACGACATCAGGCTGTTCGGAACTGAGCAGGGATAGCCCTTCGGCACCGTCAGCTGCAGTCAGTACCTGATAACCGGCATCTTCAAGACAGCACCTGAAGTTCAGCCTGATCAGCTCTTCATCATCAACAACAAGCACCTTCACCTGTTCTTGCATACTAATGACCCCTCGTTGTCAGCCGGATTCTCTGCATTACAGTGGCTTGAAAAAGCTGTCAGCGGTCTCGCCGGCAAGTGCCATCTCAATGGCAAAGACCAGATGCCGGGGGTCATCCAATGGCTTGAACAGGCAGCACCAGGCCCCCTGCTGATGCAGCTGGTCGGTGCCTTGGTACCCGTTTGTGCCGGTAAAGACGATCAGCGGTGTTTCCGGGCTCTGCGCCTTGATCTCCCGCAGCACACCGACACCGTCCAGACGGGGCATCCGCAGGTCGGTCACCACAATATCAGGGTGGTGCCGGGCAAACAGCTCGACCCCTTCCTGGCCATCGTTGGCTTGTATCACAATGTAGCCGCTGTCTTCAAGATAGGCCCCCAAGGTGAGCAGAAAGCTGGGGTCGTCATCAATGATCAGTACCGTGCGTACCTGTTCAGGCATGCTGTTTCTCCTTGGGAAGAGGCAGCTTGACACAAAAGCATGCCCCTGTGTCGGGGCTGGAGAACGCCTCCAGCAACCCTTTGTGATTCTGGGTCACAATCATATAGGAAACAGACAACCCCAGACCGGTGCCTACCCCTGGTTCCTTGGTGGTAAAAAACGGCTCAAAGACCCGCCGCCTGATCTCTTCCGACATGCCGGGGCCATTGTCTTTCAGCTCGGCCACCGCATACTCCCCCTGGCGGTACAGACGCACCACTATCTGCGGAAGCCGGTCGGCCGGATTGGCCATCATGGACTGGGCAGCATTTTTGAGCAGATTCAGGAAGACCTGCTCAAGCTCCACCATAATCCCCGTAACAGGCGGCAGTAACGGGTCATACTCACGCACAATCTCGATCGAGCGGAAGTCATACCGCTTTTTCAGGTCATAATCACTGCCCGCCAGTTCAATGCTCTGCTCGATAACCTCGCTTAAGCAGAGCATGACCATGGTTGTTTCGGAGCTTCTGCTGAAATCAAGGATGTTTCTGATAATCCTGGCTGCCCGTGACGACGCCTCACAGATGCTGGCAACAAACTCGGGGATCTGGCGCTTTACAAAATAGGCCTGCATCGCCTCAAGGCTGCATCCGGCCTGATCTGCCACTGCCTGGTTTGGTGGAAATGCTGGATCAAGCCTCCGTTCAATGTTATGGGCTGCCTGGATAATGATCCCCAGCGGATTGTTGATCTCGTGGGCCATACCGGCCGCCAGGCCGCCAACCGACATCATCTTCTCGGTCTGAACCATCAACGACTGTACCCTGGTCCGCTCGGTAACATCTTCAATCCTGATCACCGCCCCTTCAATACCGTTTGCCACCAGAGGATACAGCATCAGGTCGTAGAAGCTGCGCACCCCGTTGTGCTCCAGCAACAGTTTTTCCATGCCGGAAGGCTGTCTTTGCTGCACGCTGGTACGCAGCGAATCAATCCATGGCGAGAACTCAGGCAGAAGCTCGCTGATCCTCCTTCCGACCGTATCCGCAGCCATAATGCCGGTCATTGACTCGGCCTGACGATTCCAGAGGACAACCCGCTGATCAGGATCAATCCCCACCAGCAGTGACGGCATGGAATCAATGATGTTGGCCAGATAGTTCTTGAGATGTTGAATCTCATCCTCAGCATATTTCCGTTCAATCAGCTCCTGCTCCAGTCGGACATTGATCTGTGAGAGGGCCCCCTCCCGTTCTGCCAGCCTGTCCAGCATGGCATTGAATTCAGCGGCTATGACCGCAGCCTCGTCCTGCCCCTGAAGGTTTGTGCGTGACCCGGTATTGCCTGCCCCGATCTGATCCATGGTCTTCTGGATGGCGTACAGCCGTCGGGTAATCCGGTTGCCCATCATCCAGGCGATCAACGAGCCGACAAGAATCGCCAGCATGGCATACAGCACACCATCGGTGATGATCCGGGACAGTTTCTCGGCAGCCCGTTTCTGTCCAATGCCGATCCTGGCCCATCCCACCCGCTGTTTGCCAAGCATCGCCGGACTGATGACATCCACCAGCCCTTCCGATTTTGAAATAGTAGCCGTTACATCTCCTGTCGGCAGGTCAAGCAGATACTTGCCACGATAGGCAGGGACAGAGTGGGCCAGCACCTTGCCCGTGTTATCGGTCAATATGGCAAAGGCCAACTCCTGCTCTTCCTGTTGGGCTGTTACCAGTTCCTGCAGGCCGGCCAGGTCATCTGAGGCGATCCAGCCCGCTGCAGAAACCGCCAGTGTCCTGGAAAGGGCAATAGCCTGCTCGGTCTGCCTTTCAAGCAACATACTCCGCTGACGCGCGGTCAGATCAACAATAAAAAGCGCCATCATCACGGCATGCACGACAGCAACACCGACAATCAGACGCCCCCGCAGGGTCATGAATAAAAACAGATGCAGTCGTCTGAACATGGTTATCTCTGTTCCACAGGACGGACTTCATGCTCAAACCTGGCAACATAGCGGCGTACCAGGTCATAGTCGTCATTGCTTGCCGCAATGAACCGTGCGGTTTCCATTCCTTGCAGAATAGTCCGTCCCTCCTCGCTTTTAGGCAGCTCAAGCAGCAGGCTGAGGATCTGTTCCCGCAGTGCTTTCGGCAGATCCTCACGGAACATAAACGAGTTATTGATCAGTGACTCCGTTTCCCAGACAACCTTGAGTTTTGCCGCCTCTTCCGGATGATCTTTCTGGAAAGCGCGCCAGGGAGGAGGCCAGGTTGCCCCTGCCGCGCTATGCCCCAGATATGCGTTCATAATGGATGATTCCTGGGAGCCGACATACCGGTTTTCAATATCCCGGTTGATGTTGATGCCATGCCGGTGCAGATACCACTGCGGCATGATGCAGGCTGCAAGCGCAGTGGGGGAGGGGTAGCTGACCGCTTTCCCCTTCAGATCAGCCGGACGGTTGATGCCGCTGTCTTTGCGTACAACAAATACCCCCTTGAAATCGTGCGATTCTCCGGCACTGGCAATCACCCGGTATCCGGATTGAATCGCCTGCAAGGTCTGCCAGGGGTTGGGAAGAATGAACTCGGGAGTGCGCGACCGGTATTTCTGCTCGAAACTGGCATAATCCCGTGACGACTCCAGCTGCAGCCGGACACCGGACAGCCGCTTGTTCAGATAGTCTATCAGCGGCTGGTATGCTTCGGTCAGTTTGGCAGGGTTGTGCAGCGGGTGTACGGCTACAGTACAGCTGCGTACTGCAGTTTTCTCCCGGGGGGCATCACCGTAGCGGGGACCACTGGTTTCCTG
>CAXNJF010000128.1:0-5500 GCA_964202585.1 Trichlorobacter sp.
CTGCTGGTGGGAATTGTCAAGAAAAACGCCATCATGATGATCGATTTTGCCCTTGATGCCCAACGCAGGGACGGGCTTTTGCCTGAACAGGCCATTTACCAGGGCTGCCTGATCCGCTTTCGTCCGATCATGATGACCACCATGGCGGCTCTGATGGGGGCGTTGCCGATAGCACTGGGGATCGGCGCCGGAGCCGATGCCCGCCGCCCCCTGGGATTGGCAGTTGTTGGAGGGTTGGTAGTGTCGCAGCTCTTGACACTCTACATTACTCCGGTAGTCTATATTTATCTGGACCGTCTGCAGCAGCGTGTCAGACGGGGGCCTCAGCAGGAGGTGATACATGGCTGAAAAGATAGTTGCGAGCGGCGAAGGCTACACCGAAGGAGCAGAGTTCCGCTTTATCGGGAACCTCTTTGGCGCGTTGATGGCCTGCGCCGGATTACTGGCCGGCACCATGGTGCGTGAAGGGCTTGATTACTGGCTGGAAGATATTGTGCCGCTGTTGCTCCTGGTTTTTACCCTGCGTGGTCTGATTAAAAGTGCTCTGGAGCTGGCCAAGGACAGTATCTTTTATGAAGAGCAGAAGAAGCAGGTGCTTGAAGCACTGGCCAAGCAGGAAGAAAGGGCAGCAGCCTTGGCTGAGGCAGCTGATCTGGAACTGCCACAAATTGCTGCCAAGCCGAAGTATTCTGAAGAAGAGGTGCTTGAGGCGGTCAGCAAGCGGATTGAGCAGCAACGTGAAGAAGGGTTGAGAAAAAATAAACTGATGAATTGACAGGAATAGTTCATGGCTGACCAGTCCAGGCTGACAGTGGAATATCTCTCGGCGTTACTACTTGAAAAAAATATGATTTCTGCTGACCAGCGGGTGCTGGCGCTTACCAAGGCAAAGGCGCATGGTGCCCAGTTGAGTGCCGGTCAGCATCTTGCTGCACGTCGTCTGCATCGGGGCGGAGAAGGTCCTTCACCGGCTCAGGTGCTTGCATCGTTTAACTTTGAAACCGTGGGGGGGAATGGCCGTATCTTGTCGGAAGACGCTATTACCGAAGCGTTGGCTGCTTTCCTGAATATCCCCTATTTGAAGATAGACCCGCTCAAGCTTGATCTTGAGGTGGTTACATCCTATATACCGCGCCCCTTTGCCTTGAAACATCTGATTGTGCCGGTGGCTGTCCGTGATGGTGAACTGGTTATTGCTGCGGCAGACCCGTTTAACGACGAGGTACTGCAACAATTTTCCGTGGCACATCGCATCAAGGTCAGTCGGATTCTTAGTTCATCCACCGATATTTTAAAGCTTCTACGTGAGTTTTATGGTTTCCGTGCCTCGGTTACGGCTGCAGAATCTGAATCTTCGGCAGCTCTTGATCTGGGTAACCTGGAACAGTTTTTCAAGCTGCGCGGTGATCACGAGTTGGAGGGAAACGACCGTCATGTTGTTTCTGCAGTGGATTTTCTGCTTTCCTACGCCTTTGATCAGCGTGCCAGTGATATTCATATTGAACCCAAGCGGGAAAAGTGTTTGATCCGCTTCCGGCTAGACGGCCTGCTGCATAATATCCACCTGCTGCCCAAGCCACTGCATGCGCCGATTGTTTCCAGAGTCAAGATCCTTTCCCGGATGGATCTGGCGGAAAAACGCCGTCCACAGGATGGCCGGATTAAAACCAGTCATAACAATAAAGAGGTTGAACTGCGGGTCTCAACCGTGCCGACCGCCTTTGGTGAAAAGGTGGTCATCCGGATTTTTGATCCTGACATCCTGTTTCAGGAGCTGGACGCTATCGGCTTTTATGCCCGTGAATATGCGCTGTATGACAGTTTTATCCATCGTCCGAACGGTATCGTTCTGGTGACCGGCCCAACCGGTTCGGGCAAGACCACCACCCTCTATTCAACGTTGCGAAAACTTTCTTCGCCGGAGATCAATATCGTTACTATTGAAGACCCGATTGAGATGGTGATGGAGGAATTCAATCAGATTGCTGTGCAGCAGGGGGTCGGGGTTACCTTTGGCAACATCCTGCGCACCATCCTGCGGCAGGACCCTGACATCATCATGGTGGGCGAGATCCGTGACCAGGAAACCGCTGATAATGCGGTTCAGGCAGCCTTGACCGGTCACCTGGTACTTTCGACCCTGCATACCAATGATACCCCCTCATCCATCGCCCGTCTGCTGGATCTTGGGGTTCCCCCCTACCTGATCACCGCCACGGTAGCCGGCATTATTGCCCAGCGGCTGTTACGAAGGGTCTGTCCTCACTGCAAAGCACCCCGTACCTTGTCTCGTGAAGAGTTGGCCTATCTGCAGATGCCTGACGAAACAGCTACCGTCTATGAAGGAGAGGGGTGTCAGGAGTGCCGTGGCACCGGCTATAAAGGACGTACCGGCATCTTTGAGGTGCTTGAGATTAATGACCGGATCAAGGCGCTGATCAGTGACAAGGTTGATCTTGGTGAGATAGTAAGGGCTGCTGAACTGGATGGCTTCGCCTCGCTGCGTAAGCTCGCCATCCGCAAGATGCTGGAAGGATCAACCACTTATGATGAAGTCGTAAGTATTACCGGATAGTCGTAGTGTCAAACAAAAAAAGGCCCGTCAATACGGGCCTTTTTTTGTTATAACGTATTATGGTTAGCAACCGGCGGTCTTCTGGATTGTTTTGATAACCTTGCTGTCACTATCATAGCGCAGGCGCAGTTCATCGCCAACCCGGACCTTGCGATCCTTTATTTTTTCCAGATTTGAACTGTCACGTACCTGCAGGGTAATCGGTGCATCAGTCTTGCGGTCTTTTAACACCATCTCTGCACCACCCGAAATCATTTTGATCGAGGTGACATTGCCGATCATCTTCATCTCGGCTGCAAATGCAGTTGTTGCCAATGTGGTAAGTGTGAACATCACAACCAGTGCTAACAGCTTTTTCATATTTTCCTCCTGAAGTGTGCCGTTAGTAACGGCAGATGTGTTTTTGTGGACAGCTGATACAACGTAATGTTGATAATTATACTCCATGATTTTTTCGCGTCAATGCCGCACGCTTATTATTATTTAAATTTAACGTTATCCGGGCCTAAAATTAAGTAACAGGCACTATTCTGATTGAGCCGGTTGACAATCAGGACTACCCCATGTTACCGAATCGTCTATGGTTACTTCAGACAGTACACTGAAAAATATTGTTGATGCCATTCTTGCCGGATCACCGGTAAGCAATGAACAAGCCCTGTCTCTTGCTGCATTGCCTCGCGAGTCATTTTTTGACCTTTTTGCTGCTGCACGTCGCATCCGTGAACAGCACTTTGGGGACCGCGTTTCGCTTTGCTCCATCGTGAATGCAAAATCGGGTCTTTGTCCTGAAGATTGTTCCTTTTGTGCCCAGTCATCACACCATGCCACCGGAGTTGCCTGCTATCCTTTGCTTGAGCAGGATACACTGCTTGCCGGGGCACGGGAAGCAACTGCCAATGGCGCTGCCTGCTACGGCATTGTGACCAGCGGTACCGGCATCAGTGATGGTGAAGAGCTTGATCAGATCTGTGCTGCCATCAGGGCTATCCGGAATGAAGGTCTGGTAGCTCCCGGAGCCTCGTTAGGGACACTAAGCAAAGAAACGGCAGAACGTCTGAAAGCCGCGGGGCTGGTCACCTACCACCATAATCTTGAGACGGCCCGCAGCTTCTTTCCACAGATCTGCACCACCCATGACTATGAGGATGATGTGGCCACGGTGCGGTTGGCAAAGCAGGCTGGTCTGCGGGTCTGTTGCGGCGGCCTGTTTGGTCTTGGGGAGACGATGGCCCAAAGGGTTGAACTGGCCTTGACCTTGCGGGAGCTGCAGGTTGATTCAGTTCCGATCAACTTTCTTGATCCGGTGGCCGGAACACCGTTGGCCCGTATGAATCAGCTGACTCCTTTTGTATGTCTTCAGACCATCGCCCTGTACCGGCTGATCCTGCCGGATGTGCATATACCGATCTGCGGTGGACGTCAGCGCAACCTGCGAGAACTGCAATCATGGGTGTTTATGGCCGGAGCAAGCGGTATTATGACCGGTAACTACTTGACCAAAGCAGGCCGCCAACCCGATGATGATCGAAAAATGATTGAAGATCAGGGGCTTGTTGTAGAAAAACACCATATAAAATAAGCGGTTTTGTCGTTAATCGCACCGTGTTGGAGGTATACATGGGACTCTTTTCAGGAGAGACAAAAAATACTGCTTCTGTGGAAGTCAAAAAATATCATGCAGAATTTGGTCAGCTTCTTATTGATGGCGAAATTATTGAAGCTGGTTTTGTTGTTGCCAGGGATACGTTTTTGTTCACCAACAAGAGATTGATACTGGTTGATATTCAAGGAATTTCCGGCAGACAGCTAGAATACCTGTCGATACCCTACTCCAGGATCATGAAATTTAGTGTGCAGACAGGTGGAAGCTTTGACCTTGATGCGGAGCTTAAACTGTGGATTGGCAGTGAAACCATCCCGCTTGAAAAGAAGTTTAACAAAGAAATGAATGTTTATGATGTCCAGAAGGTTCTTGCGAGCCACATTCTAAAATAGCGTTGCCATGCTCATCTGTGAACTGAATATTCAGTTCATCTCTGTATTGTCAGCCACCTGACCCGATACGGGGTTTTGGCCCCCGGTCTGCTGTACGAGCTGCCCCGTCTGCCGTAACGCCTCATACAAAACCACCGCCACCGCATTGGAAAGGTTCAGGCTACGTACCTTGCCCGGCATCGGGATGGTCAGGCAGCAATCTGGATTCGCAGCCAGAAGATCGGCAGGCAGGCCGGCGGTCTCCTTGCCAAAGACCAGAAAATCACCGGACCGGTAGATGCTGTCTGCATAGCAGTTTCTGGCAACTTTAGTGCTCAGATACCAGAAACTACCTTCCGGATACTGCTGTTGCAACTGCTCCAGGTTCTCCCACTGTTTTAAATCCACCTTGTCCCAATAATCCAGACCGGCTCGTTTCAGGTAGCGGTCATCAATGGAAAATCCCAGCTTGCCAACCAGATGCAGAACCGCGCCGGTTGCAGCGCACAGGCGGGCTATGTTGCCGGTGTTTGGTGGTATTTCTGGCTCGATCAAGACAATATTAAAGGTTTGCATGGCAGATATATACCACAAGACAGTTTCAGTCCGCTTGCATTTTTTTACTGTCAGGGCTAGGATGCAAATTCTTGAATAAACCGATAACGGGGACTATGACCATGAAAATTATCGTTACTGATGAAGTTGCATCCGAAGGACTTGCTTTACTGAAGCAGGATCCGCGCATTGAGATGGATGTTCGTCTGGGGTTGAAAAAGGAAGAGCTGCTGGCTCTGATCGGCCAGTATGAGGTGATCATTACCCGCAGTGGCACCACGGTTGACAAGGATCTGCTGGATGCTGCCACCAGCTTGAAGATGGTGGCCCGCGCCGGGGTGGGTATAGATAACGTTGATGTTGAGTATGCCAGCTCAAAAGGGGTGATTGTGG
>CAXNJF010000129.1:0-5461 GCA_964202585.1 Trichlorobacter sp.
CTCCGGTCAAGGGCCAGCTCTTCAAGAATCCGCTCCACCTTGGCCAGCCCGGCAAAGTTGAATACCACCAGATGATCCGACAGTTTAAAGGTTGACATCCCTTTGATCTCCTTTGTTTTGGAAGTGACCAGCGCTGCCGCCACCATGGAAAGGGCGTAGCCCAAAAGACCGATGCCAAAGACCATGATCGGCCAGCCCACCAGAAAACGACCGCCGGAACTCTTGGGGAAAAAATCGCCATACCCCACCGTGGCGATGGTGACGATGGTGTACCAGAGCCCGTCTTCCCAGCCAAGATCCGGGTTGGCAGGCAGTTCAAAGTACAGAAAACCGGTGGTGCCATAGAGCAGTACCACCAGCATCAGGATCAGCACCCGTGCAAACTCCGGCGGATTACGGACCATTGTTTTTAAAAAAATCTGGATAACCTGATACATGGTCCCCTCCCTACTGGTTCTGGTTGCGCCATTCGCGGATCAGCGCCAGGGCCCGTTCGGTAACTGCCGTGTTTGACCAGAGCCCCCGCCTTCCGGCCCGGGCCTGTTCCTGTTCCTGCAGATAGCTCTGCATGGCCGGAAAAGGGTAGACTGTAAAGACCAGCGCCAACCCCTGCCGCACCAGCCGGATCGCAAGATCTTCATCATCAACATACAGCGTGGCCAGATAGCGGCCGTGTTTGTCTTTGGGGGTTGCATGCAGCAGCACCCGTGCAGGCCGGTCCGTCATGCTGCGCTGGATGGTCTCCATGGCTGCCTGGGCAAAGGGGGTGACCACGTCTTTTTCAACCTTGGCATCAAAGGACTTGATCCCCACAATCCTGATGGTGACCGGCGTCTGCCCCTCCCGCGCTGCCACGAGGCTGTCGCCATCAATCACTTTTATCAGGCGCACCAGATCACCGCTTTCGATCTTGCCGCCGGCGCTCTGCACACTACGCCGCTGTTTTTCAGCATTGATGCCGTAAAAAACTGACATGCCTGCCAGAACAGCGATTATAGCCCAAAAGGTGAAAGTTTTTTGATCCATGTCAGGTTGGCGTCCTTTCAAAGCTGTGCTATACAGATAAAGCTTACTTATACCAGTGCTTTCAGAAATGTAAACCACAGCAGCCGGGAAACCATGCGATTCAGCCTGAACGAACATGTCCGCTCCATCCATCCGCCGCCGATCAGTGAGGTCCGCAGCTGGGCTGAACAGCGCCCTGCCGATGCAGCTCCGCTGATTGACCTCTGCCAGGCGGTGCCGGATTATGCCCCCCCTGCAGAGCTGCTCAGCCATATCCAGCAGGTGGCGCTTGATCCGCTGACCAGCCGCTACACTCCGGACGAGGGGCTGCCGGAAGTACGTGAAGCAGCGTGTCGCCGTTACCGCCGCCGCTACGCCGCTAAAATAACCCCGGACCAGATCTGCCTGACAGTCGGGGCCAGCGCTGCCTTCTGGCTGGCCATGCTGACCCTCTGCCACGCCGGAGATGAAGTGATTGTCCAGGTGCCCTGCTATTTTGACCACCCGATGGCCCTGACAAGTCTGGGGATCAGGCCGGTCTATGCTCCCTACAAGGAAAAGGAAAAAGGGCTGCCCAACCCGGCAACCATTGCCAGGCTGATCAGCCCCCGTACCCGCGCCATTCTGCTGGTATCCCCCAGCAACCCGACCGGTTCGGTAATCCCGCCTGATCTGCTGCGAGAGATCTACTTTCTGGCCCAGCAGCACCGGATCGCCCTGATTCTGGATGAAACCTACAGCGACTTCATCGAGAGGACGCCCCACGATCTGTTTACCATGCAAGAATGGGGCAGCACCCTGCTGCAGGTAATGTCGTTTGGCAAGAGTTACGCGCTGACCGGTTACCGGGCCGGTATGCTGGCTGCTGCGCCGGAGGTGATTCGTCAGGCGTTGAAGATCCAGGACACCATGACCGTCTGCCAGCCCCGCATTACCCAGCTGGCTCTTGGCTATGGCCTGGACCATCTTGACCATTGGGTCGAAGCAAACCGGAAGATGATGACCTGGCGGCACAACCTGTTTACGGAAGAGTTCAATCTGCCGGGCAACCGCTTCAGGCTGGCAGCCAGCGGCAGTTTCTTTGCCTGGGTCAAACATCCCTTTCCGGGAAAAACCGGGCGGGACGTTGCACGCAGGCTGGCGGTTGAGGCCGGTATCCTGACCCTGCCGGGAGAGGTCTTTGGCCCCGGGCTGGAAGACTATCTGCGGCTGGCTTTCGGCAATCTGAAAGAAAAGGGTATCCCTGAAGCGATTCATCGTTTCAGGCGCTTTGCCTGAGTTCAGGAGTTCAGCACGATTTATGTTTACAGCTATGCCATTTGTGCCAGAATAACAGATCAGGCTCCCCGGAATAGTCCGGGGAGCATACAACCAACGTGGAGGTAAGGAATGAAGAAAGAATTAACGGCAGTACTTGTGGGAGCCATACTGACAATGGGAACCCAGTCCGTTTTTGCAGCTGATCCGGCGGCTCCGGCAGCAAAACCTGAAGCAGCAGTAAAACAAGCTGCAAAAAAACCGGTTGTCGAGGCAGGCACCATTGTTGTAGAGACGGTTAAAGCAACAGCCAAAGTAACGGCCATTGATGCGGCCAAGCGAATGGTGACCTTTGAAATGGACGGCAAGTCCAAAACAATCACCTGCGGTCCCGAGGTCAAGAACTTCGAGCAGATCAAGGTAGGGGACCTGCTTAAGATTAATTTTGTGGAGGCCTTGGCAGTTTATATCCAGAAAGCCGGAGCACCGGCTGGCGGCGCAGAAGTCCGCACGGTAACGCTGGCACCCAAAGGAGCCAAACCAGGGATTCTTGTGACCGACACACTTGTGCTTCAAGCCAAAGTTGAGGCTGTGAATGCGAAAAAAGGGCTTCTTACGGTTACCACTCCCGACGGCGTAACCAAAACCATCAAGGTTGCCAAACATGTAAAAGAGTTGAAGGGGCTGAAAAAGGGGGATGATATTATTGTCAAGGCAACTGCAGATCTGGCCGTTATCATTGAATCCCCGGCACCCAAAAAGTAACCTGCGGCAGTAAACACAGTAACGTTGAAACAAAGAAAACAGGGGGGCTGGTCAAGGCAGACAGCCCCCTTTGGCAAATTCATCCTTGCTTCATCAGCCCCGCCTGCACCCGCTCAAGTTCATCCCTGTCAAAGCGGTACTGCTGTTTGCAGAATTCACAGGTGATGTTCGCCTCGCCCTGCTCAGCAATCATTGCTTCCAGCTGTCCGGTTCCCAGCGAAATCAGCGCCCGTTCAACCTTGTCTCTGGTGCAGCCGCACCGGAAAAACAGCTCCGTTGATTCCAGCGGGTGATGTTCCAGCCCGTCCAAAAGGATATCAAGAAGCTCCTGGGGAGTCTTGCCTTCCTTCAACAGTGTGGTGATTGTTGGCAGTGTAGCGATAGTTGCCATGATTTTCTCCACCGCCGCTTCATCTGAAGGAGGCAGGGACTGGATCAAAAAGCCACCGGCAACCGCAACCTGCCCATCTTCCGCCAGACTGACGCCCAGCCCCATTGCTGATGGTATCTGCTCTGAATCGGTCAGGTAATAAGCCAGATCTTCTGCAATTTCACTGGTGGTAAGCTGTACCATGCCGCTGTAGGGTTCCTTCAGCCCCAAATCTCTGGTCACGGTCAAGAATCCTGCCCGTCCCAGCAGCGCCGGTACACTCGCGGCTACCGCATCCGGCACTGCAGCTGTCCCTCTGATAGCGCCATCCCAATCAATTTCTGCGATCAGTTTTTTGAGTGGCCCACCACCTTCAAACTTGATCGCCGTCCGTTGGCCCTGCTTCAAAGTACTTCCCACCAGCGCAGCCCCGGACAGCGCGCGCCCCAGAGCGATGGAGACGATCGGAGAAGCCCCTTGCAGAAAGCAGATATCGTTAGCCAGCTGTGTGGTCACGCAGGCTACGGCGCGGATTTTGCCTTTGCAGGCCATGGCACGGGCGATATGGTCGGTCATGCTGATACTCCTTTGCTAATAAAAAAAAGCCCCGCAGACTGCTCTGCGGGGCTGGATTGTAACACTACTTACAACCGGGAGAGACTACTTTTTCTCACCGCCATCATCAAAGTTCAAAGCTGCCAGTTTCTGGTAATAGGCAAAGTGTGCCTTGGACCACTCACCAGCTTTCTTCATCAGCGCCTCTGCCTGTGCAGGGTTGGCCTTCTTGAGCATCCGGTAACGGTTTTCGTTATTGGTGTACTCGTCGAAGCTGATGGTCGGTGCCTTGCTGTCCAGTTGCAGCGGGTTCTTGCACTCGGCTGCCAGGGCAGGGTTGTAGCGGTACAGCGGCCAGTAGCCTGATTGGACAGCCTTCTTCTGTGCATCCACACCGGCGGTCATATCAATGCCGTGGGCGATACAGTGGGAGTAAGCAATGATGAGTGATGGACCATCATATGCCTCGGCCTCCAGCATGGCCTTGATGCACTGAGCCGGGTTTGACAGCGCCACGGTGGCCACATAGACCGATCCGTAGGACATGGCGATCATGCCCAGATCCTTCTTGGCCATCCCTTTACCGCCAGCAGCAAACTGAGCCACTGCGCCGATCGGGGTGGACTTGGAAGCCTGGCCGCCGGTGTTGGAGTAGACTTCGGTATCCAGAACAAACAGGTTGATGTTTTTACCGGATGCGATGACGTGATCCAGACCGCCGAAGCCGATGTCGTATGCCCAGCCGTCACCACCAATACACCAGACCGATTTTTTAACCAGGTAGTCAGCAATCGGTACCAGCAGCTTGGCAGTTGCATCCTTGCTGCCTTTGATAGCGGCCTTCAGTTTTTCAACACGGTCGCGCTGTGCTTCAATACCAGCCTGACTGGACTGATCTGCAGCGAGGATTTCCTTGAACAGCTTGGCATTGGCAGCAAATGCCTTGTTCTCGCCCATTGCAACCAGGTACTCACCAGCAGACTTGGTGAACTGGTCAACAGTCAGGCGCATACCGTAACCAAACTCGGCGTTGTCCTCAAACAGGGAGTTGGACCAAGCCGGACCACGACCGTCAGCACGCTGTGCGTAAGGGGTGGTAGGCAGGTTGCCGCCATAGATGGAGGAACAGCCGGTGGCATTGGCGATCATCATCCGGTCGCCGAACAGCTGGGTCAACAGCTTCAGGTACGGAGTTTCACCGCAGCCCTGACAAGCTCCCGAGTACTCAAACAGTGGACGTACCAACTGGTTGCTGCGCAGGGTCTCAAGCTTGACCTGGGTTGCGTCAACATCCGGCAGCTTGAGGAAGAAGTCGAAGTTCTCAGCTTCAGGTGCACGCAGCGGAGCCTGGAAAGTCATATCCAGAGCCTTGTGGTTTTCAATCTTCTTGTCCTTGACCGGGCAGTTGTGGGCACAGGCGCCGCAACCGGTACAGTCTTCCGGAGCAACCTGAATGGTGTACTTCTTGCCCTTCATCTCGGGGATGGTGCAGTCAGCAGATTTGAAGGT
>CAXNJF010000130.1:0-5459 GCA_964202585.1 Trichlorobacter sp.
AAGCAGAGCGTACAGGTTCGTACCCGACCGATCCTGATGACCGCCTTCGGCACGGCAGTGGGTATGCTGCCGATCGCCCTGGAACGGGCCATCGGGCTGGAACGGCTCTCTCCGTTGGCAGTGGTGGCCATTGGTGGACTGATGGTCTCTACCTTTCTAACATTGATTTACGTGCCGATCTTTTACACGCTGTTTGATGAGTTAGGGGAGAAGGTGCGGGGGCGGGGAAAGGGACGGTGAGATGACAGTGCATATACAGCAGGTTTACATTCCTCGTGCTTGGTCATGATTTTTTCAGAACCAATGGCCGGACGGCGGGAGAATCAGGCTGCTTTGCATACAGCGGCAGCCTGATCTCCACGGCAAGTCCTCCGCCGGAACGGTTACTGGCGGTTACGCAACCGCCATGCAGTGCTACGGCACGGGCAGTAATGGCCAAGCCGATACCAGCACCGCCGCTCTGCCGGTCTCGGGCCTCATCTACACGACTGAACGGTTTGAAGATCTCATCCAGCATTATCTCCGGTACGCCCGGGCCATGATCCATGACCCGGATAATCGCAAAGCAGTCATGCTCCTGCTTAAGTAGTACCTCTACAGCGGCATGTTCAGATGTATAACGCAATGCGTTACGTACCACATTTTCTACCGCCCTGCGTAGCAACTCCCTATTGCCAGCCACTCGGATATCTAGCTCTGCACTCAGCACAACCTGCCTGTCTCCTCCAGCCGCTTCAAAATCTGCATCCTGCACCACCTGATCCAGCAACTCTCCCAGATCAACCGGCTCGGCAGAGTCAAACGCAGTACCGCTGTCCAGCAGACTCAGGGTCAGTAGCTCACCAATCATGGTGTTTAATCGCTCGGCCTCCTGCTCGATCCGATCCAGCGCCGGCTCTACATTTGACGTGGCCTTACGCCGGGCCAGTCCCAGGGCAACCTGCAGGCGAGCGAGCGGAGATCGCAGTTCGTGAGAAATATCGCGTACCAGTTGTTTTTGGGAGGTCAACAGCGATTCAATCCGTTCAGCCATCCGATCAAAATCGCGCCCCAGATCGTTGATTTCGTCACCGCCGCCTCCTTCGGCTATACCTGTTCGCGCTGAAAGATCACCCCCTGCCAGCTGTTGTACGGTCTGGCGTAATCTGTGCACCGGTTCACTCATCCGCCAGGCCAACAGATAACAGATACCGGCCCCTACCAAAAGAAAGATTAACGCCTGAATACCGGTAACAACAAGCATGGGCGGAGGCAGCAGCAGATCACGTCCTGGTGGCGGTCCTTGCGGATGAAATCCTGGGTGCAGCTTACGGTCATGCTGCTGCTGGGTTATCTCAGGGTATCGCTGCTCCAGCAGCCAGCCCCGAATACGGAAGGCAAACGAGAAAAAAACTGCTCCTGAAATCAGCATGGCAAGCAGAAAGGCGATAAACAATTTCACGAACAGGGATTTCATACGCCACCTGCCGGACGGAGATAGATATACCCGACTCCGCGCACGCTCTTGATCCGTTCACTGCCATCAGCAGCCGGCCCCAGCTTACGGCGCAGACTGCTAACATGGACATCAATACTGCGATCAAAGGAGTTGAGTTGCCTTCCGAGGGCAAGGCTGCAGAGTTCTTCCCGGCTGATAACCCGACCGGCCTGTGTCAGCAGTTGTTCCAGCAGAGAAAATTCGAGTGAGGTCAGCGCCACCTGGCGCTGACCTTGCAAAACGGTCCGCCCACCTGGATCAAGCATCAGATCACCCACGGACAAAACAGGCTCTGCTGGAAGATTCAGTTTCTGTGCTGCAGCCTGTCTCCTCTGAATCGCTCTGATCCTGGCCACCAGTTCGCGGGGATTAAACGGCTTGGGCAGGTAATCGTCAGCTCCCAGCTCAAGCCCCACAATCCGGTCAACTTCTTCGCCACGTGCAGTCAGCATCAGCACCGGCACCGATGATAGAGCCCTGATTCTGCGCAAGACCTCAAGTCCGTTGAGCCCAGGCAACATGACATCCAGCACGATCAGTGCGTACCCGCCTTGCACTGCTTGTTCCGCACCCATCGCACCGGTATGCGCTACCTCTGTATCGAACCCTTCATCTGCCAGGTACTCTTGCAGCAGACTACACAGATCCTGGTCGTCATCAACCACCAGTATCCGGTTTTTCATGGCACCACCTACCTTTTTTGAACTGTTGTCAATATAACGTGCCTACATGGTGATGTCTGTAAAGTTTTGTAAGTCTGATACTCATTACAAATCTTTACAGAGATGTTGTAACACTTAACGAAGATTACGGAACCGGTTTCCGATAAGTACAGTAACAAGGTAGCAAGCTTGATCATACTTTTCAGGATAAGGAGGTTCATCATGAGCAGCATAGGTGGTATCGGAAGCAGTATGAGCAGCAGCATGCTGCAACAGATGCAGGAAGAGAGGTTCACAAAGGGCGACACAAACGGTGACAGCAGTATCTCAAAAGATGAATTCGATGCGCTGTCAAAATTAGGTAAAAGTCGGGGCGGCGATGATACTGACGCCATGTTTGCCCAATTTGACAGTGACAGTGACGGTGCCTTAAGCAGACTGGAATCAGATGCTGCCATTGCGAGGGCCAGCCAGGAGATGCGGGGGCAGGGTATGCGTTCGCAGGGACCACCGCAAGGTCCGCCACCTTCAAAAGGTTCAGAAACATTGTCTTCCGACAATACTGATGTCAGTGCAGTTTTTGATGAAATGGATACCAATCAGGACGGCGTTGTCAGTCTTGCAGAAATGACGGAAGCCCTTGCCACATCAGACCAGAGTGAGTCTTCGTCCCGGAACCGGAACAGCAGCTCTGAGGATGCCCCAGCCCAGGCGATGCAACGTATGGATGCAATAGAAGAATCCTCTACCTCAGACAACAGCGGCTCGCTGAAGAGCATTCTGAACTCAGCCGTGAATAGTTACCTGCAACAGAGTTCAAGTAGCTATGCACAATTATCACTGGATAGTACAGGTTTGTCAGCTAGGGTCTAACCGTAAATATTTCCTGAAAAGCGTCTCAAAAAGCGAGGGTGACCTGTGTAAGGAATACCCGCGCTTTCTTTTTAACGATTTAAAAGTTTCTGCGCGCGGAGCCTCCGCAGAAACTTGTGGTGAACTAAGTCGTTTACTCCATAGCGCCATCTCTGTTTTGTGATACTGCCATGCTTGTAACGCACATTCATTGACTCAGGTCAATGTCATGCAATCTGTTCCCGGCTATGCTGTGAGAAAAGCGAAGGAGGCATCAGCATGCTTAGCATAGCAGCCAGGAATATTCTCCGCATCCGTCTGGCAGTACAGTGGCTGTTTCTGTTATGGATCGTCGGAATCGGTATCCGGTTCGGCCTGTTTGTGGCAGCCGTTGAACAGGGTAATCCTCAACCATTCTTTTCCCGTCCGTCTGGTGTGGAGGGCTTTTTGCCGATCGGTGCCCTCACCAGCCTGAAACACTGGCTTCTGAGTGGCGAGATCCATCCGGTACACCCGGCAGCACTGGTGATTTTTCTGGCAATTCTGTTGATGAGCCTGCTGGCGAAGAAGTCGTTCTGTTCCTGGATCTGTCCGGTGGGGACGCTGTCTGAGGCTCTGTACAAGCTGGGAGCGCGTCTGCTGGGGCGGAATTTCAAGGTCTGGAGGCCGCTCGATCTGTTGCTGCAGGGTATCAAGTATCTGCTGCTGTTTTTCTTCATAAAGATCATTCTGCTTGATATGCCTGCCTTTGCCATTGCCACCTTTCTGGATACGCCCTACTGGGCGGTCAGCGATGCCAAGATGCTGCGTTTCTTTACCCATATTTCTGCCACTGCCTTAACGGTGCTGACTGTACTGACCCTGTTGTCTCTGATCTATCGCAATGTCTGGTGCCGCTACCTGTGCCCCTATGGCGCTCTGCTCGGCATCGTCAGTCTGCTTAGCCCGTTCAAGATTCGTCGCAACCCACAAATCTGTACCGATTGCCGCCAGTGCAGCCAGGCCTGCCCGGCAGGCATTGCCGTGCATAGCATAACCACGGTTGTTTCACCGGAGTGTACCGGCTGTTTAACCTGCGTAGCCACCTGTCCACACCAGGAGGTGCTGGCCATGCGTCCCTCGATCTGGAAACAGTCCATGCCGGTCTGGGTCTTTCCGGCAGTTGCTCTTGCCCTGTTTATGGGATCCATCGGGTTCGGCATGGTGAGCGGCCATTGGCAGACGGTGCTGACCTTTGATGATTACCGTCAACTGCTGCCGATGCTGCCGTATCTGAGCCATTGAAGTTGTGCCCTCCCCTCTCTCGCACGGGAAAATAAAGGGCAGGGTGGTGGCGGGAACGGCAGCGGTGTCAGCTGTTTTTTCCTTCGCACTCCGCCAACCGCTGCTTCAACTCCTTCTCCTTCAGCCAGCGCTCGGTCACATCCCGCATAATTGAGGCGCAACCCAGCATGACACCCTGCTCATCCTTCAATAGTACCATGCTGAATTCCAGTGAAACCTGGCTACCGTCCTTGCGGATGCCGGGGGAGGTAAGCAGGCCGGTTTTGTATTTGGTCTCGCCGCTGGCCATAACCCGATGATACCCCTCCCAGTGATGCCCTCGCAGTTTCTCTGGGATAAAAAGATCAAGTGACTGACCAACTGCGTCACTGGCGCTGTAGCCCAGCATCCTTTCTGCTCCGGTGTTCCAGTAACGGATGATCCCTTCACAGTCAGCGATCAGAATTGCGTCTGCTGATTGTGCAACGGTTTGCTCCAGAAGTTTTGAAAGAGTTTCCATCTGTACTCCTTTCATGGTCAACGCTTTGCAGTATGGCAGGGCAGACAGACCTCTCCGGTCTGGCGCCGCCGTTTTTCAATCAGCACAGCCTTCCTTCACCCGCCTCTTCAACGGTTCTTCCGTCACGAATCCGGTAGATCCGTTTGAAGGTTGGAATTATCTTCTCATCATGGGTCACAACGATCACCGCAGCTTGATACTGTACCGCCATCTGGTTGAGCATGCGGATCACAGAAAGGGCCCGTTCGCTATCAAGGGGAGCGGTTGGTTCATCAGCCAGCACAACCGGAGGCCTGTTGACCAACGCCCGTGCTATAGAAACCCGCTGTTGCTCACCGCCAGAGAGTTGTGAAGGAAAAGCTTTGGCACGATGCCCGACGTCCAATGCCTCAAGCAGCTCCAGCGCCCGTCTGCGCGATTCAGCATTTGACACCCCGGCCAACATCGGCACCAGGGCAATGTTGTCGATCACATCCAGAAAGGGAATCAGGTAGGGGGCCTGAAATACAAAGCCGATCTTGTCACGCCGTAAGGCACGCAGATCAGAAACCAGCCATGCCCCGTCATAGATCAACTCACTTCGCAATGCCATTTGCCCTGAAGTTGGCTCAATCACGGCACCAAGGCACTTGAGCAAGGTGCTTTTGCCTGATCCGGAAGGCCCGATCAGCCCGACGACCTCACC
>CAXNJF010000131.1:0-5447 GCA_964202585.1 Trichlorobacter sp.
AGAGTTACGGGCCATGGCTGCCGGGCTGTTTCCCAACCAGACACGGCGGGGGCTGCGCCTGTTCGGCGAGTTTTTTCCGCTGGTGGAACGCTTTGCCGACAGCCTCGGATTTGAGATGATCGTTGCCGAGCCGCTTACCTACGACAACGCCATCAGGTACGAACGTTACGGCTTTGATTACCTGACCGGCAAGCGGCTGATGCTGGAGATTGACCGGGAGTTTCACCCCGGAGGTGCGCTGCTGCAACGGCTTGACAGCTCCACACCGTTCCGGCTGCCGGGCATGGAACGCACGGTGCGGGGACGCAGTTGGGCCATTCATGACGGGATTATGGATGAGCCGTGGGATGAAGTACGGATTTACAAAATGATCGGCGTACATGCCGGGTTGAACACTTTCCCGGACAGACTGCCTGAGGAGCCATCGTGACACAAAACTGCATCGCACCGACACCGCTGGACGGCATCAGCTACTTTCAGCCTCCTGTTGATTTTCACATTACCGGACGGGATGGCCGGGTGAATATCCCCTGGGAGTTCCCGATCCCTCTGGCTGAAGAGAGCTATCGCGATGCCCTGGAGCACGGCGCTCCAGGGTATGATCAGGTGGGACAGGGGATGTTTTTTGCCCTGCGCCAGAATCCTGACTGCAACTATGGCGTTGATTACGCTCGGGTGCTGCAGGAGGGCTACCCCCACCTGATTGCCGAGATCGGTGGCGAGGCGATCATGCTGGATGCCAAAGAGGTGGACGCCCCCTATCTGGACCGCAAGGTCAATCTGCTGAAGATCATGGCCCTGCTGGAGCCGGATAATGCCGGGTTATGGCGCGAGATCGGCCGTACCCTGATGGAAAAGGGGAGCAGGCTGGAGGCGGCTCATCTGGCAGTACAATCCTGGTATGGGGCTGAAAAATATCTGAGCCGCTCCCTTGAGCTTGATCCTGCAGATCTGCATACCAGTTACCAGTTGGGAGAAACCCACTATGTGCTGGGGCATTACGATCAGGCACTTGCCTGCTGGGATCAGCTTCCGGAACGGCTGAAAGGAAGCGAACGGACCAGTCTGGAGGCGCGGATTGCGGCGATTAAAAAAGGTGAAAAACCCAAGGTGCCTGCAGTGGATTATCTGACCGCTCTTTCCGTTGCTTTTGAACAGCATCAGGACGATCAGTTTTATGAAGCAGCCGCCATTGTGGAAGATGTGCTGCAGGATGCGCTCTTTTGCGCCCAGTTTCCGATGGCCGGGGTCTACCGCTTTCTTGAGCAATGCTACCGGGCCGCCAACCTGACGGAAAAGGCCGATGCAGTGCGAGGGAGGTGCTAGGTGTTCGGTTTCAGCACTGCTGACTGGCTGTTCATCGGTTTTATTCTGGTGGTAATCGCCTTTTGTGTGGCGATCAGTGATATGCGCAAGAGAAAATCATGACCGATGGCCTGCCTGATACGGAAGAGGTTCAGCCTCGCTCCCAGATTCTGGTCATGCTGACCGGGCTGTACCTGTTCCTGTTGTTGATGACGCTGATGAGTTACGGTCAACCGGTGCCGTTCTTCGGGCAGATTCTTGAAAACAGGGCTGGCCAGATTTTTATCGTGCTGGACAGTCTGGTCTGTCTGTATCTTTTTCTGGGGCTCTGGCAGCGGCAGCGGCTGACCTGGTATCTGTTACTGATCTACAACGGCTATGAAGTTTTGAACACGCTGACTAACCTCTGGCTGGTGCCCCACAAAGAGCTGGAGCGGATTCTTGAACGGGCCGTTGATCCGAACGGCATGATGCTGAGCAACCTGGTCACGGTGGGTATTTTGCTCTGGGTCAGCCTGCTGATCTGGAAACAGCGGGAGCAGTTTACTAACCACTCCCCGTACCTGTTTTGACCTGATGAGAACCTAATGGGTAAAATCCTGCTGATAGATGACGATCCTGCCTTCACCCGCCTGCTGGGTGACTATATTGCAGAGCAGTATCCGCTTTTGTCGGTTGATGTCTGCAATAATCCGCTTGAGGCGCTGGGAGCTATCCGTCGCGCCCCTTACGACCTGATCCTGATAGATTTCGAGATGCCGACCATGGATGGCCGCAAGCTGATGAATTTTGCGGTCCAGTCCGGTATTGAAAAAAAACGGCTGGTGATCCTTTCCAGCCGTGATGCAGATTTTCTGCATGAACAGTGCCCGATGGGCAGTTGCCTGGCCGTGCTGAACAAGCATGAAGTACGCCAGCGGGCGGTACTGGACATGATCTTCAGCTCCTTGAGCCAGAAGGCCGGACAGGGAGACTAAGCGGCCATGCGCCATCTGCTTCTGACCGGACTGGTGCTGGTCTTCATTATCTGGCTGCTGCGGCGCAAGGTATCCATGACCGCTGTCATGCCGATCGGTGCTGCCCTGCTTGCCCTGCTGTATCTGCTACCCCTTGCAGAACTGGGCAAGGCAGTCTGGCTGGGGGTTGCTGCTCCCAAATCCCTTGAAATGACCGCCACCCTGGCGCTGACCATGGTGATGGAAAACCAGCTGCGCACCACCGGGATGTTGAAACGGATGGTGTCCTCCCTTTCGGCTGCACTGCCTGACCGGAGGATGGTGATGGCTGCCCTGCCGGCCATGATCGGGATGCTTCCTTCGCCCGGAGGCGCGGTTTTTTCAGCCCCGATGGTTGCCGAAGCAGCCGAAGGGGTACCGGCCAGTCCGGAACAGAAGGCGCTGATCAACTACTGGTACCGCCATATCTGGGAATATATCTCGCCGCTTTATCCCGGCATCATCCTGGCAGCAGGCCTGACCGGCCTTTCCACCCAGCAGCTCTTTCTGGCCCACCTTCCCTTTGCCCTGACCGTCATCATTGCCGGAGCCTGGTTCTGCTTCCACGAGATCGGAACGATACCGCCATTGTCAGGCTCTGCAGAGGGACGGGCTCAAGCCTTTGGCACCTTCCTGCTGATGTCATCACCGATCCTGATCTCACTATCGCTGGTGGTGGCCTTTAAGGTGAGCGCTGTGCTGGCCCTTGCCGGCGGGGTCCTGATCCTGTTCGTTGCACACCGTTACGGACCGCTGCAGATCCTGAAGACCCTGCGGGAAAGCCTCTCTTTCAAAGCCCTGTTTCTGGTGGTGGGGATCATGATTTTTCAGGAGGTGCTGCGGGCCACCGGTGCCTTGGCCGGGATTTCAACCTTTTTTGCCGGGTCAGGTCTGCCGGTACCGCTGCTGATGGCGTTGATTCCGTTCATTGCCGGAATCATGACCGGTCTGACCGTCGGGTACGTGGGGATCACCTTTCCGCTCCTGTTACCGCTGATGGGGGAGAGCCAACCCAGCCTCTGGCTTGAGTCCCTGGCCTTTGCCAGCGGCTTTGCCGGAGTAATGCTTTCTCCGGTCCACCTCTGCTTTGTACTGACCAGAGAATACTTTGCCGCAGATACCGCGATCGTCTATCACCGGCTGGTGGCCCCTTCCGTGCTGGTGCTGGCTGCCGCAGTCATCCCCTATCTGATCTACCGTTAAGGACGTTCATCATGGCGCAAAAAAAACAGAAAGAACAGAAACCAGCTACGCCGAAGCCGTTTCGCACCAACCCCTTTGCCGCTTTGAAGGGGGTCGCTGTCGAGGCGCCGCCGCTGCCGGAACCGGTTAAAAAGGTGGTTGCTCCTCCCAGGCCGGAACCTGCTGCAGAGGATCTTTTCCTGCAGGCCATGTCCGGGGTACGCAAGCTGGATCTTCCTGCGAAACGGAAGCAGCCTGGCTCATGTACCAAGCCGGAGCAGAAAAAAGCCGGACCAGTGCAAGCGCGAAAGGCTCTGCCACGGGAAGAAGCAGCCGCCCGCAAGACCTTTTTGCAAGAGGTTGAAAAACTGCAGCTTGATGTCCGCTTTGAG
Source organism: Trichlorobacter sp. (assembly GCA_964202585.1). Classification (GTDB taxonomy): domain Bacteria; phylum Desulfobacterota; class Desulfuromonadia; order Geobacterales; family Pseudopelobacteraceae; genus Trichlorobacter. The sequence goes on from CAXNJF010000131.1 coordinate 3,875, forward strand.
GACAGCCTGCCGGAAGAGGAGCTGCGTCCCCTGACCGGTAACCGTCTGCGACAGCTCAAGCGGGGGATCATCCAGCTGGATCGTCAGCTGGATCTGCACGGTCTTTCCCGTGAAGAGGCGCTTGAAGCGCTTGCGCCGTTTTTGCAGACCGCCCGCGCTGCCGGTGAAAAAGGGGTGCTGGTGATTACCGGGAAAGGGATGCATTCTGTTGACGGTCCGGTATTGCAGCAGGTGGTCACCTCCTGGCTGCGTGACCAGGGCAGGGAACTGATTACGGAATATGCGCCGGCCCCGAAAGAGCTGGGTGGGAGCGGTGCATTTATCATCTTTTTGCGCCCCCTTGACAAACAGGGGAATGATTAACTATATTCAAATACAGATATATTTATGAGGAGGCTGTTGCCATGCCGATGTACGAGTACCGCTGTCAGTCATGTAATCACCAGTATGAGCTGCGCCAGAAGTTTTCTGACGCCCCTGCTACCGAATGCCCGCAGTGTGGCGGCACAGTAGAAAAAATGATCTCACAGGCTGCCTTCAGCCTGAAGGGAGCAGGCTGGTTTAACTCCGGCTACTGTCCCAAGACCGAGGCGCCAAAACCGGCTGCCTGTGCAGCTGGTGGCTGAGGCATCTGATTTTCCGGCCGGGGGCCGGAATAAGACCTGTTCATTCAGATTCCCCGGGCATACTGTCCGGGGTTTTTTTGTTCCTTTTCCGCAACTCCGGCATCCGGTAGATCAGCCATTTGTTTTTCCCTTTGCTGACTATCTGGTATAGGATGAATCACTATGAGAAATGATCGAGCCGGAGCATATCGCAAGCCAGAACTTCTGGCCCCGTGCGGTTCACTTGAAGCTTTTTTTGCTGCCATGGAATCCGGGGCTGATGCGGTCTATGCCGGCTTACGGGAGTTTTCAGCCAGGGCACGGGCCAAAAACTTTACCTTGGGTCAGATGACGAGGATGCTGGCCTACGCCCACAACCGGGGCAGAAAGATCTATATCACCCTCAATACGCTGGTAAAGGAACAGGAACTGCCCCAGTTGGTTGAAACGCTGGCAGAGCTGGCCCGTTTGCGGGTGGATGGGGTGATCGTGCAGGATATGGCCGTGGCACGGCTGGTACGAAATTATTTCCCTTCCATTCCACTCCATGCCTCAACCCAGATGACGATTCATAACCTGCCCGGTGTACAGTTGCTGGAAGAACTGGGCTTTGAACGGATCGTACTGGCCCGTGAGCTGCAGCTTGCAGATATTGCCGCCATTGCCACACAGACAACGGCCGAGCTTGAGATCTTTGTCCACGGAGCGCTCTGCTTTTGCGTCTCCGGGCAGTGTCATTTTTCATCACTGCTGGGGGGGCACAGCGGCAACCGGGGACGCTGTGCCCAACCTTGCCGCCGTCTTTACAGCCATCGCGGCAAGGAAGGCTACTATTTTTCCCCCAATGATCTCTCGGCCCTGGAGTTGGTTCCCGAGCTGGCTGCAGCCGGGGTGGCATCGCTGAAGATTGAAGGAAGGATGAAGTCGGCTGATTATGTTGCCAAAGTGGTCAAGGCGTACCGACTGGT
>CAXNJF010000132.1:0-5432 GCA_964202585.1 Trichlorobacter sp.
TCCTGAAGAGCTGGGGGCTGGTTTCGAGATGGCAAATGGTGATGTCATTGAAACGGATTACACCAGAGTCGAACCAGACAAAACACACCTTACCATTGTCAAGCCGCCAAACGCTGAAACAGCTCCGGTCAGGAAAACAAAGCCTGCTCCACCCCAACCGCAACAGGAACCAGAGCCTGATACCTATGATGACGAGGAAGGGTGGCCGGAACCTCCCTCACCTGCAGATGGTCAAGTGGTTAACTACGACGCACTTCAGGTGATCGACCTGATGGAGGGCAAGCACATCCCTTACGACATCATCATTGACGGTATTGATGGAACCATCTCTGCCAGCTCATTCAACGAGAAGGAGTTGCTGAAGTCATCTGGTTTCCGTTGGTCTTCCGATCAGAAGCGGTGGGTCTACAAATTCAGGAACGAACCATTTTAAACAACTTTTCACGAAAGGAATCTATCCATGAAACTCATACCATTATTGGAAGAAGCGTTAATTGCATTAAACAGCACCAAGAGCGCTGAACTGGGGGACAGGAGTCAGTATATCGGCTCAAGTGATGTTGGCAGTTGCCCCAGAAAGGTCTGCCTTGACCGAAAATCAACGAGGATGCCAGACCTCACGACCATGCTTAAGTTCAGTCGGGGACATGTTGCCGAAACCCTGCTTGAGGAAATCTTCAATGCTGCTGGCGTCAAAAATCTTTATGACACACAGGTGGAAGTGAAGCATCCCGTCTACCCCTTGAAAGCCCATATTGATTTTTTGTTCTATGCCGACTTTGACGGTACACCGCACCTTCATATCATTGAACTCAAATCGGTCAACGGCATTCCTGACGAGCCGTATCCGCAATGGATTGACCAGATCAATTTCCAGCTTGGCCTGTTGCGTATCAAATACCCGCAAGAAACATTGAGCGGTTCCATACTGACCATTGATCTGAATGCAGGACAGGTGCATCAGTTCGATGGATTTGAGTACAACGAGGCATTGTTCAAATATCTCTGCAATCGTGGGTTGCATATGCTGGACTGTCTGAAGGGATTGGATGAACCAAAAACCTCAGTTTCCCATCTCTGCTCCTACTGTTCCCATCGCTTAGACTGTCCATCTATGAACATGCCTGAGATTGAACTGCCCCCTGAAGTCGAGTCACTTGCCAACAAGTATGTTGAGCTGAATGAAACCAAACATGAAGCTGACAGGGAGTTAAAGAGCATCAGGGAGGAGCTGTTGGAGTTTACCGGGCCGTTGTTCAAAGGGCGGACTGAAACTATCGAGTTGGTGGTCTCGTCAGTTGCCCCCAGCATGGTTGTTGACAGCAAACTTTTAAAGAAACAGTACCCTGATGTGTATCCTGGCGTCATGAAGGAACGGGCTGGCTACACCAAGCTGGAGTGCAGGTCCGTCTGCTGATCACTCACTGCAAACATTTGAAAGCGCCCTTGTTCCAACCGGTCCAGGGGCGCTTTTGTATGGAGGACGACATGTCAAAGTACCATGCATGCCTGTTCAGGCTGGATGCGAAACCACGCAGAAAAGTTGTGCGATCACGGGTAAACCGTTTCAGGGAACCCCGTCATCGCTGGCTCTTTCCTGCAATCCTTGCCCTGATCTTATTGGGGTTTTTTATTGTTCATATGATGCGCTAAGGGGACGTTATGAGACGTATAAAAGAATTGATAGCGGAAAGCGGGCCTGATTGCCCCACGAAGACGTTGCGCATGAAGGTGATGAGACCGGTCTACACAAGGGAAGTCATCAGGGAGGATATCCCTGAGTATATCGCAACAAAAAGTTATTGTTCGCCGCAGCAGGTATTCGAGATGTTCCATGACCTGATGTGGGAGACCAAAGAGCAGTTTCTATCCCTGCACCTTGATGGCAAAAACCGGATTATCTGCCTTGACCGGGTTGCAATCGGCAGCCTGAACCAGAGCATTGTCCATGTCCGTGAAGTCATGAAGTCGGCACTGATCAGTTCAGCAGCGGCGATCATCCTGATTCACAACCATCCCACAGGAGACCCCACTCCCAGTACTGAAGACCTGACCGTTACCAGGCGGCTTAAAGAAGCTGGTGAACTGATCGGTATTCCGGTGCTTGACCACATTATTATTGGTAAGGGCCAGTACCTGTCATTCGTGGAAAAGGGGCTGCTATGACCATGACAACTGAAATAATCAGACGGAATACTGATACTCACGCAGGAGAACGAAACAGAAAGGCGCATGTACTTACCCCTGCCACCTACACTGTTCAGGAGGTGTTCGGCTTTCCTTCACAACTTTTTCTGGCAGGCTATGAGCCTGGCCATCCGCTGGTTCCCAAGGCGACTCCCGGGTATGTCTGGGATGCAGGTATCGCAAAAGACTTTATCGAATGGTTGACAGAACCCAATCCTGATCCGCTCTGGATAGCAGGGCCAACCGGTTGCGGCAAGACCGATGCACTGAAAAACATCTTTGCAGCCCTGCATATACCTACCGTTATCGTATCAGCCAAATCATCCACTGAACCAGACGACATTTTGGGACGTGTCCAGTTGCGTAACGGTGACACGGTCTTTGTGCCGGGTAACCTGCTGCTGGCATATGAACAGGGATACGCCATCATCTTTGATGAAATAGACGGCTACAGCCCGGAAGTCATCATGGCCTGTCACCGGTTACTGGAACGGGCGGTTGTTACCCTTGATGACGGTACCGCCATTGAGCCTGCGGCCCATATCTACATGGCGGCAACCGCCAACACGCGGGGGGATGGTCATGGCGGTGATCTCTACACCGCAACCAACATCTTTAACCTGGCATCGTTGAACAGGTTCGAGAAATGGGAGATGACCTATCCCTCTGCCGAGGTTGAAGAGAGGATTCTGGAGTATCAGTTCAGTGGAAAGCTGCAATCAAATGTCATGACGGCGATGGTAAAGACCGCTGCTGATATTCGTCGGGCCTATCTCGATGGCAACTGTCCAGGTCCTATCTCACTCCGTGATCTGCTCCGCTGGGGCAGGAAGTTGATTCAGGCCTGGAACAGACAGGACGTTACTCCCCTGTACCACTCATTTGACAAGGCATTCGGCAACGGTGTTGATCCCCATGTCAGGGCAATGCTGCATACCCTGATCCAGACCAACTTCGGTGTACCGGCGCCACAGATAGAGGGGGTGCATCCATGATTCCTAATCTGCAACCGGATACCACCTACGCAGTCCATCTGAGGGCTGCATCAACATCAGGAGGCAAAGACTGGGTAGGCTCTGTCACGGCACAAGGAGAGATTCATACCTATTGGGGCAGGACCGGTCATATCTCGCAACATGCAGCCAGGCCGGGCGATATCAGCATACTGCACAGACTCGTCAATCAGAAACAGAACGGCAAGGATAGATACCAGCTGGTTGAGCTGTTTACCCGACAGTATGGTTGGCAGAGTCAGAGAGCTGAACATCCTGATCCACCGGAACCCACTGCCGAGCCCCCGGATATGACACCAGTCATCAAGTTGGTTGATGCACCAGATGAGGCCATACGCTGGGATTTCTGACAGTACGTCAAACTTTTTAAGGAGAATACCTATGAGTACCACTACTATCATTGAACAATTATCTTTGGTTATGCTGGATGTATCTCTTTGGTCAGGGCGTAAGACGCTCCTTGCTGAAGACCTCGTCAGCTACGGCATCACGGTTGAGAACCTTCCTGCTGAAGTGGTTGCCGCTCTTGGCACCAGGCGTATTGTCTCACCCCAGTCGTTAAAGTCATTTGCTTCACTCAAGCGTGAGGCGCTCGCGCTCTGCACACGCTACGGTGTTGATGTCTGTCATGGGGGCTATCTTGTACCCAATGCGCATGTTGGTGAATTGTGTCAGGAGTTGAAACGGGTACAAGAAGCGTTTGATGAAGCCAGGGAGAAGTTTCTGGCAGAGTTCGATCATGAGGTGACGGAATGGATTACCAACCACCGTCCCGAATGGACGATGTTCATCACTGCGGCCATCAGTTCCAAACATCATGTCACGCACTCCCTTTCGTTCAGGTATACCGCCCTTTGTTTACATGCTCCTGTTTCTGTTGATGACAGTGGTCTTGCCGATATCCCGGGACGACTGTACCGGCACCTGTGCGATGAGATACGTGAGATGGCATCTGAGCTGTATGACGATGTAGTTGCTGAACAAGAGCAGGTGACCTGCAGACGGCTCAGACCGTTGAAGGCTATCCGTACAAAGCTTGCAGCGTTTGCGTTCATGCATCCGACTGTTGCACTGGCAGCCAGGGAGGTCGATCAGGTCGTAAGCAGCCTGCCAAAGAAGGGGATCGTGAACAATACGGCATTGAAGATGGTCGGGGAGCTTCTGGTGGAGAAACTGTGCGTAATGGAGCAGCTGCGACCAATTGCTGGTGACGAGACCAGTTTGGTAGTTACCTCCGATGATTCTAGCCAGTCAGAACCAGTTCAGGAACAAAGCAGCGAAGTTGCTCCCATAGCCTGGGATTTCTAGGGGGTATGCCATGCTACGAGATCAGGAATTGGCAGGATTGGCAATGACGCTGGGAAAAGACGCAAAGATTACGGTTACTGTTGGAGGTGATACCTCGTATTGCAAGCCGGATGGTTCCCATATCAACATTGCACGATTGCCTTCAACCCCCTTGGGGAGAATGCTGATGACCGGACTGGTATTTCATGAGACCGGCCATAAAAACTTTACCAGGGGCGGGAGGCCACAGGGGTTACTCGGCGATATGATGAACGTGATCGAGGATATCCGTGTTGATTTAGAGACGATCAAGGCAAGGCCTGGGACCTGTTTCAATCTTGAAGCAGTTACCGCCCATTATGTTGCGAAAGGAAGTCTGGTGCCAACAAGCTTGCCGCAGGCCTTGATCGGCAAGGTTATGGCCTATGGTTTCGGCAGGGTTCTGAAGCATGCAGCAATCCTTCCTGTTGAAAAAGTTTGCGATGAAATGATGGATGATGCGTTCGGGCAGGAGTTTATTGATGAGGTGGAGTTGATCATCAAGGATATTCCAACACTGCGAAGTACAAAAGAGGCAGCTGCTATGGCGCAGAGGCTGATTGATCTTATTGTGCAGCAACAGGCACCTCCACCTCAAACGCAACAGCAAGCACGTAAACAGTTAACAGGTGGTACAGGTGCTGCTGGTTCTGGTCACGATCATAAGCAACAGGGTGGTTCAGGCAGGTCTGGGAGTAGTCAGCAGAACCGTAATAGAGACGTACCAAAGCAGGATGATCCGCAACAGACAGCAAAAATAAGGAAATCTGGTTTTGGTGGCAACGGTGCCGGTAAGGGTGGTGGAAAACGTCCGACGCCAGAAGAGATTACCGAAATGTTAAAGCGCAACACCGGCTATGGTGACCTTTCACAGTTGATCCAGTCAGAGTTGAATACCATCGCACA
>CAXNJF010000133.1:0-5359 GCA_964202585.1 Trichlorobacter sp.
CGGAGCCGCTACAACCGCTTTACCGAATACCAGCCGGTCGATCATTCCCCGCAGGTCGTCCTCCCGGATCGGCTTGGCAATATAGCCGTCCATGCCGGCATCAAGACAACGCCCCTTGTCCCCCTGCAATGCGTAGGCGGTCATGGCCACAATCGGTACCGGCTGGAGACTCTGGGCCAGTTCATAGGATCTGATCTCGTTTGTGGCTTCAAAGCCGTCCATGACCGGCATCTGGATATCCATAAAGATCAGGTCAAAGCCCCCCTTGCGGGCTGTTTCAAGAGCCTCCTGACCGTTGGTGGCCTGGGTTACACGGTGGCCCTGTTTTTCAAGGATGATCCGGGCCAGCTCACGGTTGATCTCCACATCATCCACCAGCAGGATCGAGCAGCTGCCACGAACCTCCCGCACCTGATGGCGCGTGACCGGACCATTGCCGGGCTGTTCCTTGCCATGCATGATCGCCTTCAGAGCTTCGTACAGTTCACTGTGAATAACCGGCTTGGTCAGGTAACCGTTTACCCGCAACTGACGGCAGCGCTGGGCATCCCCCCGCTTGCCGGCACTGGGCAGCAGCACAAGCTTCAGGTCGTTGTAACGGTCATCCTTTCTGACCTGTTCTGCCAGGGTCCAGCCATCGACGTCCGGCATCTGCACATCCGACAGCAACAACTGCACCGGACGTGCAGACAGGGCAGATTCCAGCACGGTTCCGGCTTCTTCGACACTTGCAGCGGTCAGCACCTCAATGCCCCAGCGCTGCAGAAACCCCTCCAGCAGCTGGCGGTTAATGGCTACATCATCCACCACCAGTGCGACAATCCCCTGCAACGTATCTGTCTGTTGGGATTCATGCTGCGTCTGATTCTGAATCCTGCAGCGCACGGTGAACCAGAAGGTGCTGCCCTGCCCCGCTACGCTTTCCAGTCCGATCTCTCCCCCCATCAACTGTACCAGACGGCGGCTGATGGCCAGCCCCAGTCCGGTGCCACCGTACTTTTTAGTGGTGGAAAGATCAGCCTGCTCAAAGGGGGCGAAGATCCGTTGCTGATGCTCAGGGCTGATCCCGATCCCTTTATCCCGTACTTCAAACCGCAGTAGCAGCTCACTATCGGAATCTTCCTGCTCTGTGGTTACCAGCAGTTCAATCTCTCCCTTTTCTGTAAACTTGACCGCATTACCGGCCAGGTTGAGCAGCACCTGCCGCAAGCGCCCCGGATCGCCAATCAGGCTGTCCGGTATCCGGGGGGCCACCTGAAAGACCAGCTCCAGCCCCTTCTGGCCGGCCCGCACGGCCAGGGTTCGCAAGGTCTGTCCCAACATACTGCGTAGCATAAACGGGACCGACTCAGTCTCCAGCTTGCCCATCTCTATCTTTGAAAAATCCAGAATGTCATTAATGATATCCATCAGATTTTCTGCTGAAATCTTGACGGAACGCAGGTAATCAGCCTGCTGGGAGTTCAGCTCCGTATCCATCAGCAGTTCCGTCATCCCCAGAATGCCGTTCATGGGGGTGCGGATTTCATGGCTCATGTTGGCCAGAAACTCGCTCTTGGCTCTGCTGCTGGCTTCAGCCTGCTCCTTGGCAATCCGCATCTCTTCGCCGGACTGCATCAGGTGCAGGTTAACCGCTGTCAGCTGCCGGGCCAGCAAGGCACCGCTGCCCATAACCAGCAGGACAATGGCAGCCCCCAGTCCGATCTGGATATTTTTGTAGAGCGCCCGTTGCCGGGACAGCTCTTCCCTGAGTACGGTGATCCGGTTATTGCTCTCATAATACAGCCGGTTGGCATTTTCATTCAGCCGGACAAACAGCGAGGGGACATGTTTGAAAAAAAGGTTCAGCTCTTCTTCAATGGTAAAAAGAAGGGGGGTATTGCGGACCTCACGGGCCTGTTCACGTTTGGCAAGCAACCGGGTCAGTTCATCGGCCTTGTCTCTTACCTTTTCCAGATGAGGACCAAGCTCAATCATCTCCAGCAGGTTATGGGGATCATCAGGATGAGGAACGTAGGAAACCTGTTCGTTCAGGTTATCAACCCCCTCGATATTCAGATCAATGGTACGTTCAACCCGACCGCCATCTTTAAGCACCTGCAGGTCGTGCTCCAGCTTGAGCGCTTTTTCCTTGATGTCGGCCCGCAGCCGCCCCTGCTCGGCAGTACTGACCGAGGCGACCATCCGGTTAAAGTCAAGCTCCATACGTCTGATATCATCAACCAGCACCTCCCCCACAAACAACCGTACCTGTTCATTATCTCCCCGGTGCTCCAGTTCATCGATCAGACGGCTGATCACCAGGTTTACGGTTATCAGGGCGGCAAAGCCGATCAGAAACAATACCATTAACAGTTTCAGCAGGCGGGAAGCCCGCGAGGCTGACAGGACCATCTGCCCGGACTGATCTGATACAGGTTGTTTCATAATGATCTAACGTCCACTTTTGGAACTGGTGATAAAACCGTACTGCCGGAAGATCGTCTGCCCCTGGGGACCGGCGGCAAATTCAATGAACTTGCGTGCCAGAGCCTGATTTTTTGAAAAGGTCAAAAGTGTCAGTTGCAGCTCCTGGAGGGGGGCCACACTGGGGGGCAGGTCAAGCACATCAACATGGGGGGCATTGTCCGGGAAATAGCCGGTGGCGCGCCAGCTCATGGTCACATCAGCCTCACCACGCCGCATGGCCGCCAAGATAGAGCGGGAATCAGGCAACATCTGCACCACCTTGGCGGCAACCTTGCTATAGAGACCGGCCTGGGTCAGTATCCGCTGGGCTTCTACCCCCACACTGCCGCTCTCGCTGCTGCCAAGCACCACCGTCAGGTCTTTGCGCAGCAGCTCCTTCAGATCAGGCTTCACTTTTTTGGGATTCCCCTTTTTAACCATCAGCGCAATCTGGTTGAATCCCAGACCACGGAACTCTCCCAGCAGCCCTTCCGGCTGATGCTTGATCCGGAAGACCGGCTCACCCGGCAGATAGAGATCCCCCTGACGGCTCTTTTTAGCGCTCTGATACAGATCCTCCGACCCTCCCTGGGCAATGGCAATACTGATTTTTTCCTGTTTTTCAAACAGACGGGCGATATCGGTCATGGGACGCACCATGGTGATGCCGCAATAGATCAGCAGGTTATTGGAAGCCGGGGCAGCCAGGGCCGGAGTTGCCAGGGCAAGCAACAGCAAAAAAACGGAAAACAGACGGGCAAGAGTAAACATAAAGGAAAACCTCCTGAATTAAAATTATTTGCAATTTCAGGTAATATTCAACAGCTCCATTAACGGATCAACATCCTCCTGGTGATCTTTCAGACTCTCGCGGATCAGGATAAACTGCTGCAGGTTATCCATGAAGAGTTGCAGCAGCCGGGGATCAAAAAACTGGCCCCGCCCCTCTTCCATGATCTCAACGATTTTTTCAATCGGAAACGCCTTCTTGTAGGGCCGGTCAGAAGCGAGGGCATCAAAGACATCCGCAACCATCACGATCCTGGCAAAGATATGAATATCTTCACCTTTAATGCCGAAAGGGTAGCCGCTGCCGTCCCATTTTTCATGGTGCTGCAGAGCAACGACCCGTCCCGCCTCAAGGGAAGGAAAACGCTCCCCTTCGGACAGAATCCGTCCGCCGATGGTGGTGTGCAGCTTCATGATCTGCATCTCGGTGTCATCCAGCCTGCCCGGTTTCAACAAAATCCGGTCCGGTATGCCGATCTTGCCCACATCATGCAGGGGTGAGGCAAAACGGAGCAGTTCTGCATCCTCCTCCGGCAGGCCGGCCAGAAGCGCCAGAGCCTTGGAGATCTCACTGATCCGGCGGGTGTGCATACCGGTTTCCATATCCCTGAATTCAGAAGCCCGGCCCAAACGCAGACAGATTTCGTACTCCGCTTCTTGTGACAAACTGAGCGCCTCCCGCAGAGCGGCTGTTTTTTCCGTTACCCTCCGTTCAAGCATGGCGTTCATATTATTGATCAGATCCTGATACCGCTTGGTGCGGACATGGTTCATGACCCGCAACCGCAACTCGTCAGGATTGAACGGCTTGGCCAGAAAATCATTGGCCCCCAGTTCCAACACTTTGGTCACTTCCTGCTGATCGGCGGTGACCACAATCACCGGAATTTTCATTAATACAGGATTCTGCTTGATCAGCTGCAACGCCTCAAACCCGTTCATAACCGGCATCTGAAGGTCAAGCAGCACAATATCCAAACCCGGTGTGGACTCCAGCAGATCAAGCGCTTCCTTGCCGTTAGCGGCGGTGCAGATGGTGGCTGAAACATCTTCAAGCATGGCCTTGATGATCTGCAGATTGAAGTTGTCATCATCAACAGCCAGAATCCTGATATCGTCAAACATCGCTTCCTCCCTGACCATCCATACCCTGCGAAATCCGCTTTTTACGCTCTGTCTTGTCCTGATACATACGCTGATCAGCCTGGGAAAGTGCTTCGTCAAACTGTTCGGGACAATCGGCTGTTGCCACGCCCAGTGACAGGGACAAACAGGGACGAAGCTCTTTTTGGGCAGCTATCTGGTCTCGTATCCGTATAACTATAGCCGTAGCTGCTGTTCCGTCAATGCCAGGCAGCAAAATAACAAATTCGTCGCCGCCGGTACGGGAGATCATCTCATCGGCACGGCAGCTGGCGGTCAGAGCCTGAACAGCCCGTTTCAGCAGTTCATCGCCAGCAGCATGTCCGTAGCGGTCATTGACCAGCTTCAGGCCGTCAAGGTCAGCCACAATCACCGACACCGGCCAGCTACGTCCACGCAACAGACGTTCGGATTCAGACTCAAACCAGGCACGGTTACCGACACCGGTCAACTGGTCATGGGTGCTGATATAACGCAGGGTTATCTCGACTTCTGTCTTTTCCGTGACATTACGGGCTACATGCACGGTGCCGTTCTGGCACCCCTGTTCATCGCAGATCGGCGTAACGGTTACGTTAAAGTAGCCCCCCAGCATGGCCACAGGCTCATCTCCGGCATTTATACAGCAGTTGCTTTCAAGCCGGCGACGGGCACAATCACCCGCCAGCAGACGGTCAGGATGCAGCATGACGCAGTAATCCTGCCCGAGCGCCTCCGGTAACGAAACCCCCAGACGTTGCTGTGCTGCCTTGTTCATGTTCACTACGCGGTAGTTTTGATCAAGAATGGTAATCAGGTCAGGAATGGAATCAAAGGTTTGATGCCAGTAACGGGCAGCCTGCTCAAGCTGGCGCCGTGAGTACATCCGTTCGGCAGCCCGCAAGAGGGTACTTACCAGTGATTCGGGCGAGACCGGTTTCAGCAGATAGCCATCAATACCGAGATTGGCGGTCTCAAGCAGTAATGCCCCCTGATCATG
>CAXNJF010000134.1:0-5333 GCA_964202585.1 Trichlorobacter sp.
CATCAATAAAAATGATACAGAACTCCTCACCGCCAAAACGGGCCACCAGGGTGCGAGGGGCCTCGAATTCACGCAAGGTCAGGGCGATGTGGCGTAACGCCGCATCGCCACCGTCATGACCGTAGCTGTCATTCACCTTTTTAAAGTGGTCAATATCCAGCATGGTAACGCTGACCGGTTTACCTTCCCGTTTGGCAGCTGCAAGCAGCTTGGGGGCCGCATCAAAAAAGTAGCGCCGGTTGCCCAGTCCGGTCAGGTAATCCCGTTGGCTCAGGAAGTGGATTTCTTCAATGTACTCCATCACTTCCAGGTTTTGCTCGATCCGACAGAAAAACTCTTCGTTCACAAAAGGTTTTCTTAAAAAATCATTGGCCCCTTTTTTCAGGAACTGGGCTGACATGGCCCCGGAACCCTGAGCCGATATGCCAATAATGGCCAGCTGTTCCCGTGAAAATTTAGAGCGGATTTTTTTGGTCAGTTCAAAACCATCCATTTCCGGCATGTTATAGTCAGTGATGACCAGTTTGATGTCAGGATGTTTGTCCAGTATCTCCAATGCTTTTTTACCGCTGTCAACCTCAAAGGCCTGAAACTTTCGTAACCGTAGCAGGTTCATGATAAACAGGCGGGTGGTGGATGAGTCGTCAACCACCAGAATCTTGGTCATGCAGTTTTTTTGCAGGCGGCTGATAAGTTTCAAAAGATAGTTAAGATCTTCTGAACTCTCCTTGGTCACATAATCCAGCACATTGCGGGCCAGAACAGTTTCACGCATTTCATCACTGTAGCTACCAGTAAAAACTATGGCAGGAATACCGTAGGCCAGAACCGGAGCAATCACCTCGCCATCCGGCGCATCCGGCAGATTCAGGTCAAGCAAGGCAACAAAGATTTCATCAAAGTATTCTGAAACCAGTTCCTTTGCTTCGGCAAGACTGCCTGCCACAATGGATGGCAGCCCCAGAATCTGGCTGATCTTGCGTTGCAAGAGGTTTGAAAAAGTGGTGCTGTCTTCTACAATCAGTACGGTTTTTTGCGTCATCGTGCGAACCTCTCTGGAATAGGGACCATCCATAGGTTTACTGATCCTTGAATCTTCCAGTAATAGTGAGTATTTCTGGCAGGATAGATATGAATACATCAATCAGTACCGGATCAAAATGGCTGCCTGCACTTTCTCTCAGACTGGCAACAGCCTCTTCAACAGGCCAGGCATGTTTATAGGGCCGTTCCGAAGTCAACGCATCAAAGACATCTGCAATTGCAGCAATCCTTCCTTCAATCGGGATCGCCTCACCAATCAGCCGGTTGGGATAGCCACTTCCATCCCATTTTTCATGGTGAGTCAGAGCAATGATTCTGGCCACTTCTAATAGTTCTGTTTCAGCCTTGTCCAGAATATTAGCGCCAATTATGACATGGCTCTCCATGATGGTCCGTTCTTCAGGGGTCAGGCGTCCCGCCTTTAGCAGGATGGTATCTGAGATGCCGATCTTGCCTATGTCGTGCATCGGGCTGGCATGCAAGATCGTTTCACAATGGTTTGCGGGCAGGCCGATCTGTTTGGCCAGCAGAGCACAGCTGTGGCTCATCCGCATGACATGCTGGCCGGTCTCGTTGTCTCTGAATTCCGCTGCCCTGCCCAGACGACGCACAACTTCCAGCCGTGATTTGACTACTTCACTTGTACGCTGTTGTACCAGTTCTTCCAGAATTTCTTTTTGGTGATAGGTCAGACGCAACGCATAATGCGCATCCAACAGGTTTCTGACCCTGGCCAGCAGTTCAAAACGGTCAAACGGCTTGCTGATAAAGTCCCGGGCCCCGGAGGTAAGCGCCTTCATCAGAAAATCCCGGCCTGCCTGTGCGGTCAGCACTATGATCGGCGGCAAGAGTGGATCGTTCAGCGACTGTAACTGCTCCATTACTTCATAGCCGTTTAAAAACGGCATATTCAGATCAAGCAGGATCAGGTCAACCTTATTTTTTTGATATTCATGCAAAACCTGACGCGGGTCCTGAATAGGAACAAGGTTTTCATAACCTTCGTGGCACAGCATCTTGTCCAGCAGTTTCAGGTTGGCAGGCTCATCATCAACCATCAATATTCTGGCTTGTCTTTGTAGTGTCGTGGTCTCGGGCTTAAAGCTTGTCACAGCTTTGTTCCTCCTGAGGGATGTATAAAGGCATCAATTTGCTCAAGCAGGCGGGTCACATCAACCGGCTTGGTTAAATAGGCTGCAAAGCCGGCTACCAGCGCCCGTTCAATCTCGTTCTGCAAAGCATTGGCAGATATGGCAATAACCGGCAACGCAACGGTTTCTGTAGATAACCGCAACTGTTCCAAAGCCTCAAAGCCATTCATGCCCGGCAGATTGATGTCCATCAGAACCAGATCAATCCGGCAGTTACGAATAAGCTCAAGTCCGTCTTCGGCATTATACGCTTCTAGCAGGGTTATGGCCGGTCGTGTAGACAGCAGTTTGTGGATCAGGCGTTGATTGGCCGAATTGTCTTCAATGGAAAGTACTGTGTAGCGTGTAGTGTCAAAGCTGGCGTCTGGCACTGGTTCTTGCGGGATAATGACTGGATCGTCCGCTTCTGTCGGGTTTCCGGCTGATGCCAGCTCAAACCAGAAGGTGCTGCCCTGTCCCACTTTGGTGTCAACACCGATACGGCCCCCCATTGCTTCAACCAGCCGTTTTGCCAAGGCAAGACCGATACCGCTCCCCTCAATGCCGCCCCCTTCCGGTACTGCCCGTTCAAACGGTTCAAACAGTTTGGAAAGAAATGCATCGTCAATACCCATGCCGGTATCAGAGATCAATATCCGGCAGAAACCGGCATTTATACGCTTGCAAGACATGGTAACGGTTCCGTTATCCAGGTTATACTTGACTGCATTACTAAGCAGGTTGAGAAGCACCTGACGGGTGCGTAACTGATCGCAAAGCAGCAGGCAGGAACAGTTGCCATCAGGACAGCAATCTATGTACTTGATTGAAATCCCCCGCTGGTCCGCAAGGGGGGCGATCAGAGAGCTGCACTCTTCAAACAGTCTCAGTATCGAGACAGGTTCCAGAGAGATAGCCAGATGTCCGCTTTCAATCCGGGCCAGATCAAGAATTTCGTTGATCAGCTCAAGCAGATGGCGTCCTGCCCGCAGGATCTCGTCCACACTGTCCTGTTGTTCTTCAGTCAGTTTGTCAATCGGATCATTTTGCAGTACCTGGGAAAAACCGATCACCGCATTGAGTGGCGTGCGCAGCTCATGGCTCATACGGGAAAGAAATTCTGATTTTGAGGAGCTGGCCCTCTCTGCCTCTGCAAGTGATTGACGCAAGGCCTGTTCAGTTCTGCGTAAGTCAGTCAGATCAATACCAAATGACCCGATCTGCTGGACTTCTCCTTTATTAGAAAGGATAGGAAATCCGTTCACATGGAAGGTGCGCAGCTCACCATTCTGGTCAGGCGAGGTAATCTCAAACGCCAAAGAATTACCACTGTCTCTGATGGTGGAAATCACTTGGTCCATCATGGCTGCTTCCTCGGGGCTGTAAAGACGTGCATTGGTAATTTCCTGCTCGTCGGGTCTCAATCCAAAGAACGTCCGATATGCATTACTACAGGCAACCAACACTCCCTCACTATTTCGAATAGCAATCAGGGTAGGGGCATTGCTCAAAATCCCTTCAAGTTGCGAGGCCATCAGACGCACCGGACGGACAAACTGGTGGTTTATGTAAATAAATCCGATGGTCAATCCTGCAGCAAGCAGGGTGATCCCCAATGTAAGGGCAAACCAGCCACCCCGCACCACGGCAGAGAGCAGCTTTTTGTCCGATAACCCCACCTGGATCACGCCGGCAAGCTGGTTATCAAAGCCGGTCCGATACGGCAGGGTCACTTCCCTGATCGGTATACCGTTCTGGTACAGCACCCGTATTTCACGGGGACTGCCTCGCAGCACCTTGGCTGCCTCCTGCAACGAGGCAGCATCAAGGCGTCCATCGTTAAAAGCAGGATCGCTGTGTGCCAGAATCTGGCCGTCACGGTCTGAAACCAGGAGGTAGTTGATCTCCGGCTGTTCCTTTTTGATATCTTCCAGCAGCAGCCGGGCCTGATATTTACCGGAAAAGCTGATCCGACTGACTGAATCAGCCAGGATACGGGTTAGTACGGTGGAGAGGTCTTCCTGGGCACGGCTTAAGGCATACTGAAAGTAAGCCCCGGCTGATAAGAGTACGACCAGCACCATCAGGGCTATCATTACGCCAAATGCGGCATACATCCGGCGCTCAAGACGTTTCATAACCGTGGGGTCTATACGGGTAGGGGTGGTATGTGCTGTTGAGTCGGGCATGGTGAATCCTGTTGGTTTATTACTGCTCTATAGTGCGAATGGTGCCTTCCCACTGTGGTGTGCGGCTGGGCCAGCTTTTTTTGAACGGAGCAGGCAGAGGCCCCAGCCAGCCGGGATAACGGCTGATGGTTTCAGTGTTTACCGGGAAGACCGGCACCAGCTGGTGGCGGGATACGGTTGCTCCGGTCACCACACCATAGGCTGCCTTCAGGGCCTGTGCACCCAGGGGACCACAAAACTGGGCGCTGTTGATTACCGTCAGCCGTTTGCGGCGAATATTATCAACAGAAGCAGGATCTCCGTCAACCGTGGCAACCATAATTTCATTCCTGTTGGCCTGGGCCAGTTGATCAACCAGGGCCAGGCCGCCGCCATCGTTGACGGTAAATATCACATCAAGCGACCCTTTAGCCGGAAAATCACGCAGGATGGCTTGACCGGCCTTGCGTCCGCCAACCGGTTCAACCGCTTCGTAGGTCTTTAACAGCTTGAACGGCTTTTTCAGATCATGCAGGGCATCCAGAAAACCGTTAACCCGCTCAACCGTACTTGAAATGTGGGGATAGGTAACCAGCACCAGTCCCAGTGGCCGTTTCTGTGTAAAGCGGGAGGCGATATATTCACCGTCAAGATACCCGGCCTGATAATTGTCGGAAGTAATGTAGGCAGCCAGGGTTCCACCGCTGATATACTGGTCGTAGGCCACCACCGGAATACCGGCCTTGTTGGCTTCACGCAGAGGAGCTGACAAGGCGGCATTATCAGTGGGTTGCACAATGATCACCGCAGGCTTTTGTTTAATCATCTCTTTCATTTGAGAAATCTGGCGGGTTACCCCTTCCGGTCCGTCACCAGCCACCTGGGGCAGCAGCAACAACGTTGGTTTTCCGGTTCTGGCTGCAGCAAGGTTGATCTTTTTCGCTTCAGCTTCAAGTCCCTTGCGCATGGCAACCTGGCCGGGAATATTCAT
>CAXNJF010000135.1:0-5332 GCA_964202585.1 Trichlorobacter sp.
CACTTCAGGCAGCTGCTTCAGTTCTTCAGGAGCTACCTGGGCATAGCAACCGGTGACAACGATCCGTGCTTCAGGATCTGCACGGCGGGCACGGCGTATCAAGCGTCGTGACTCTGCATCACTGCGTGCGGTGACCGTGCAGGTGTTGATCAGGTACAGGTCAGCAGGTTCGCCAAAGCCTGTCTGCTGCCAGCCGGAATGCAGGAGCTGTTCGATCATCTCTGCGGTTTCAAACTGGTTGACCTTGCAGCCCAGGGTTGCCACAGCAAACCGTCTGGCAGTATGGTGTTCAGCGTTTGTCATGAAGCGATCGGGTTCAGTTCTACCCGGCTTGCAGGGCTGTTTTCCTGTTTGGCCGGTTTTATGATGGAATCCTGTTTTTGAAACAACCGTTGAGACTCCATCTTGCCTGTGTTTATCAAATACTCGCGCACCACAGTAGCCCGTTTTGCTGCCAGTTGCTGCAGTTCCTGATCTCCCACTCGTATGTTGGCAATGATCAGTTTTTTCATCTCTGCATCCGGCAGGTCTTTCACCATACCGATCATATTACGTGGTTTCGGAAATTTCTCCTTCAGATACACCGCCTTGAGATAGCGTGAATATTCGGTCGGCTGGATCAACATCTTGTCAGCGTCATCCCCTGCTTTGGTCTGGCGGCTCTTTGCCAGATCCATAAATTTTTCCTGACGCATCTTCTGCAGCAGCAATTCAGAACGATACCCTTCCGGATCTTTCGCCTTGTCAACATAGCCGGACAGTTCCACCTTCAAGCCTGGTCGCTGATTCAAGGCTGCAGCAAGGGTACTCAGTTTCTTTTCTTCAGAGGGCGCCAAAACAATTGAGCCCGGCGCAAAGCTGACGCTGCTCAGGTCTTCACTGGAACCCATCATGGATGACAGCAACGCAAAGGGGGAGGTGGCTGCCTTGATGAACAGGTTGGCAACCACCTGCCAGACTACTCCCCAGATACTGAACTTGGGATCATCAGTCCGTCCGCTCACCGGCAGATCAAGATGGATCTGTCCGTTTCGATCCTTTAAAAGTGCCACCCCAAGCCGTACCGGCAGCTTGGTTGCTTTGTCGCTTTCAACGGCTTCTCCAAAAGTGAACTGATCAACAAATATTTTATTCGATGCCTGTAGTGCCTTGTTTTCAATGCGGTATTTCAGATCAAGAAAGAGCTTGCCCTTGTCAATCTGATACCCCAAAAACGTACCGGAGTAAGGGGTTGCCGGCGCCAGTTCAATATCCTTGAACGAGATGGTCAGATCAACAAACAGATCATCACGCAGCGGGTTAACCGCTCCGGTTATCTGCAGGGGGGAGTGATTTTCAAGGTTGCCGCGCAGATCAACTTCTGCGCGGGAGTTCATGTCTGATGACAGTCCGCTGACCCGTCCCCCCAGGTTGTAGAAGGTGGTTCGGAACAGTTTTGACAGGTGGGCATCACTGAAGTCCATGGTGCCGTCCTGAATGGTCAATGTGTCAATCTTGATATGTGGTTTCGCAGATGCTTGAGCCTTAGGGGGTTCCTGCCCCTTGCCCCTTGCCCCTTGTCCCTCTGAAGTTGTTTCCTGTCCCTTGCCCCCTGCCCCTTGACCCTGTTTTATACTCACCAGATTCTGCAGGTTCAAGGTTCCGTCTTTGCGTATGATAATTCTTGAATAGACGCCATTCAGGGCGATCTGACGGATTGTCAATGAAAGTGGTGCCAGATTTCCGTGAATCTGTTCCAGCTGCAGGCTTTCCCATTTCAGAAGATCCTCCTCCTGAACCGAATCAACGGTATGGAAGCCACGTACACCTATGTTACCGCTAAAGCTGCCGGTTGGTTTGCCATCGTTATCCAGCGCCAGATCCAGCTTCATGGTGCTGTCAAGTGTGCCACCCAGAACAAAGAAATTCAGATTGTCTGGGATGTAGCTCTCAAAATCCTGGATCGGCAGTTTTGCAAAACTTGCTGTACCGGTAAACTTGAAGGGCTGAGGGAGCAGGGTTCCTGACGCTTTGATCGGGGCATCCTTGCCATATACGCTGCTGAAGGTGACCGGCATGGCTGACAAGGCCGGGCCGGTCAGATTGCCGATGCCTACGTTTATTTTTGAAAGGGTAAACCGGGGCGGTTCGCTGAAACTCTTGTCAATGAAGGTGGCGCCCAGTCCGGCGCCATTAATTTTTTTAACCTGCCAGGTGAACGGTTTTTTATCTGGTGGTACAGCGGTCTTTGTCGCAGGAACAACCGGTTGTGTTGAAGGAGCAGCCGGTTGTACGGGCTTCAGCAGTGCAAGCGCCGAGATCTTCCCGTCAGACTCACGGGAGACCTGCAGAGTACTTTTGCCCAGTTTAACTTCGTCAACAGAGGCCCGGTTCTCTTTCTGACTGAAGCTGATACCGGTAATATCCAGGCTGGAGAGTCTGACACCGTCTTTGTCACCGTAGTCTGCTGCGATATCTTTCAGATGGAGCGCCAGCTCTGAAACTGAAGCACCGTCCTGTGCGGTAAAAGCGGCCTTGCCGTCCAGATTCAGGATGCCCTTGACCGGAGCCGTCAACATGCCTTGCAGGTAAGGCCAGCCTCGCTGCAGTTTCAGCTGTGCCAGATTGAACTGAGCGGTTGCTGAAAGAGGAGAAAGCACGGCAGTGCCGCTAACGGAGAACGACTCCTGCTGGTCGCCGGTCAGAGACAGTTCATAGGTGCTCTGTGCGTCTGCAGCCGTGGAGAGGTTGGCCAGCTTGAGAGTAATTCCCGACAATCGGGTCTTAAAGCCACCGGCAGGCTGCTTGTCACTGAACTGCAAACTGCCGTCAGTCAGGGCAAACGTATCAACCACCAGCAGCAGGGGAGGGGCTGTTTTTTTCTCAGCTGTCTTGGTTGCAGGTTTTGGAGTTGCCGGTTGCGCAGGCAGCAGACGCTGGAAATTCAATCCTCCGGCGCTGTTCCGTTCTGCATGCAGTGTCAGGCCATCAAGGGTTACCTGTTGCAGGCCTATCCTTTTACTGAAGAGTTCAATATCCCGCGCAACAATGTCAAATCGTTTGAAGGAAAGCAGTGGCGCATCATTTTTTTCCTTGATACTGATTTCATCAAGCCGGGTCAGCCCCTTGATCAACAGTTCCGGCTGCTTGTTCTCGTAGATCCGGTAGGCCAGGTTCAGATCAAGGGTCAGTTTGCCGTTCGTCAGTTTTATCGGTACCTGGGCAGGCAGGTACGCCAGATAATGGGGCAGGTCAAGATCTGTCAGTTTCAGCGCCAGATCTGTTTCAACTGATTTTGATAACGGTTTTGACTTGCCGTTGAAGCTGACCCGTGCGCCGTTAATCACCGCTACAAATTTGGGATCCGTATATTTTTCAGCCAGATGGGGGATGTTACTGATAAACGGTATGGCAAGCTGCAGATCCCGCACCGTATGTTTTTTCCCTCCTGCAACAGCCTGGTCATCAAAATCAATACTGCTGTTCTGCAGAGTAATATTGTTGATCGAAAACCGGGGAGTTGCCGTTTTTTCTTTTTTGGGCTGTGCAGCCAGTCGATCAAGAATGTCTGAAAAGTTGTAGCGGTTGGCAGTAGTACGCACCAGTCGAACCTGCAGGTTATCAAGATGCAGTTCATCTGCCACCGGTGCTCGCCTGTAAAGCGTGGCGACGGAAAGTGATACACGCAAGCTGCCAAGATGAATAAAAGATGTCTTGGTATCCTGCTCCAGCAGGTTGAACCCCTTAATCGTCAGGGTCATGCCGAACGGGTTAAAGCTTACGTTTTCAATTTTTGCAGTGCGTCCGGTTGCCTCTTTGATCGCTTTTTCTGCCTGGCTTTTAATAATGACCGGCAGCACCAGTACTGAAAAGAGCATGAAGGCCAGAAAGCTTCCGCCACCCCATACGGCAATTTTTTTACGATGCTGTTTCAGCCATGCAGGTATGTTATTCCATTTCATGGTAGTCTCCCTCTACGGTGATCCTTCTACAGGCAACTATACACCACTTTTATCAACCTGCCAGTAGAGCCTGCTTGAAAATATGCGATACTCGGGTATACTTGTAAAAATTACACTCAGGAGGCTTTATTCAATGATCAGCAAAACAATGGCAGACGCTCTGAATACCCACATGAACTTTGAACTGTACTCCGCCAACATCTACCTTTCCATGTCTTCAGCTGCCAATGAAATGGGGCTGAAAGGGGCAGCCACCTGGTTTATGGTGCAGTATCAGGAAGAGATGACCCATTTCATGAAGTTCTTCAATTATCTGGTGGATCAGGGAATCAACATTACCCTGACTGCCAGCAAGGCGGTACCAAACAACTATACATCGCTGCTGGATATGATGGAAAAAACCCTGGCCCATGAGCAGATTGTTACCAGCCGGATCAACGACCTGGCTGAGCTGGCAGTAAAAGGAAAGGACCACGCCACCCAGATCTTTATGCAGTGGTTTGTGACTGAGCAGATTGAAGAAGAAAACAATGATCGTGACATTATTGCAAAGTTGAAGCTGGTTGGAGACAACGGTCACGGTGTTCTGATGATTGATGGCACCCTTGGTCAGCGGGTCTTTGTTGCTCCTGCAGGTGGCGCAGCTCCATTTCCCGTGGCGTAACCACCATGAAAATTCGACTTTGTGAGCACAACAAGGGGGCAGAAGTGTTTGTTCAGCGTCTGAAAGAACAGTTTTCTGACCTGGATATCAAGCTGAAAAAATGCGCAAAACAGTGCAAGATCTGCAAGAAAACCCCTTTTGCAGTTATTGATAAAAAACCTGTTATTACTGATGATTTTAACGAACTCTACGATTATGTGCTTAAACAGTATGAGGCTGATTTACCGGACGTAGCGGGTTGAATTCAAATATTCAGATAGTTGAATAAATGTAAAGAATTGTTGCAATTCAGTAATAGTTTGTGTATCAAAACATCTGTTTGTAACGTAATTGAATCACGTTCACTGTTTTGGATTGTGAGTGACTCACACTTTCACCAGCAGTATTTTAATTCCCACAGAAGGAGAGAATGCATGCGTAAAGCGAACAAGTTGATGCTGGCCGCTGTACTGGCAGTAGCACTGCCCACCGGAGCCTTGGCTGC
This sequence comes from Trichlorobacter sp., assembly GCA_964202585.1. Taxonomy (GTDB): domain Bacteria; phylum Desulfobacterota; class Desulfuromonadia; order Geobacterales; family Pseudopelobacteraceae; genus Trichlorobacter. The sequence goes on from CAXNJF010000135.1 coordinate 5,090, forward strand.
AGAAGCAGATCTGCAGGTCAAGATTGACAAGTTGACCCAACAGATGGAAGACCTGAAGGGTCAGGTTGAGCGGATTGAAGACAAATCATTGGGTAAGTGGTTGCAGATTGGTGGCAGCTATCAATTCCGGATCGACAGCCTGCATGGCAAGACCGTTCCTTACACCAGCGCTGTTGGCGCCTTGCAAAACATGACCGGAGACTTTCTTGCCGGTACGACCGGTATGTTTGCAGCCCCGGTTGC
>CAXNJF010000136.1:0-5323 GCA_964202585.1 Trichlorobacter sp.
CCCCAAGGCATGGTAGTGGGGCGTCCGAACAGTTCGCCATTGATGAAGTTGCCGATGCGGCCAAGACCAAGACCAACCGGAGTGGCAAAGGCAGCCAGATCCATCAGTTGAAGATAGGGCACCTCAAATCGGCGGGCGTACCAGAGACCAGCTAACGCAACACCGATCAGGCCGCCATGAAACGACATCCCACCCTGCCAGATGGCAAAGATCCGTAAGGGATGGGAGATATATGCTCCAAGATCATAAAACAGGACATACCCCAACCGCCCACCAGCCACAACCCCCAAGGCAAGACAAAAAATCAGATCAGCAATCGCTTCATTCTCCAAAGCGAGATTCCTGCGACGGGCCTCATTTCTGATGATGAAATAGCTGGCCAGAAAGCCGATCACGTACATCAATCCGTACCAGCGGAACTGCAACGGCCCCAAGCGCAGGAATACGGGATCGATTGCCGGAAAATACATAAAAGGTTACTCCTCAGATGGTCTGATCAAGAAATTGCTGCTAAAAAAAAATCCAAATTTTCTGCATGCTGTGCTATAAAACTGGTGGAGGGTAACATGAAAGATATATTTTTGTTGCTGCTTATTCTGGTGGTCTGGTTTGTGGTAAATAAATACATTCTTCCCAGACTGGGAGTTCACACCTGAATGTCAGACAGCTGCGCTCCCCCGGTCCGGGAGGAGAAAAAGACAACCGATTCAAGCAAATAGCACGTCATCTTCCGTACAAAAAGACAAGGCCGGTTGCTCTCAGCGACCGGCTTTGTTGCGTCGTTCCACCGGCTCTTCCAAAACTACCAGATAGCCGTCAGGGTCAAAACACCACATCTCCTTGACTCCATATGGTTTTTCCTCAAGGTGGTAGAGAATCTCCATATCCTCATCCAAAATGGCGTCCCGAATCCCTTCAATATCACGCACATCAAAATGCAGGGTCAGCCCTACCCCTTTGGGAAACATGCTGAAACGATGCTCAAGAATAGGGTGCGTCCTGACCACATCGCTTTCTTCAACAAAGATCAGGGAAATCCCCTCCATATCAACAATCAGGTGATCAGGCGCCCCTGGTGCAGAGAAGGAACGGCGGATCGGCAGTTCAAGTATTCCGGCATAAAAAGCCTCGGTAACAACCAGTTGAGCGACCGCCAGCTGGATTGAATGCTGTGACTGATGGGCTTTCACCATATCAGTTTTTCATGAAAAGCAGATTGGCATACCCGGAGAGTATGGCAAGCCAGTTGGTAAAGATCAGGACGCCGACAACCATCAGGAAAAAACCGGTGATAATTTCAAACAGCCTGATATGCTTTTTAAAACGGTTAAAGAGTGTAATAAAACGATGCAAGGCAAGCGATGAAAGCAAAAACGGTATTCCCAGACCGATTGAGTATAACAGGAGCAGCACAATACCGTGGGCTACTTTTTCTTCAGTGGCTGCGATCATCAGGATTGAGGCCAGGATCGGGCCGATACAAGGGGTCCAGCCGGCAGCAAAAGCCAGACCGACCAGAAAACTGCCGAAAAAACCGGCTGGCTTGTGTTTAAGGGAAAGCCGTTTTTCGCCCAGCAACCATCTGAGCGGCACCAGACCGGTAACATGAATCCCGAAGAGGATGATCAGTATCCCGCCAATCTTGCGGAACAGATCCATATGTTGTTGCAGAAATGACCCGATGTACGTGGCCGATGCTCCCAACAACACAAACACCACGGTAAAACCGCTGATAAAGGCCAGTGAGTGCAGCATGGTCTTGCGACGAACAACATGGCTGGGATGTTCGGCATCAAGATCACTGAACGAAAGCCCGGTGATGTAGGTGATATACGAAGGGATCAGCGGCAGGACGCAGGGAGAAAGAAAAGAAAGCAGGCCTGCCACAAAGGCCCCGATATAACTGATTTGCTGAGTTTCCATACTTTGCCCGCCTACTTCATCAAGCCTTCAAGAAACGCAATTACTTCGGGACTGTTCCAGTCAAGCCCACCGATCACTTTTTTGACAATCATTCCGTTTTTGTCAATCACAAAGCTCTCGGGCACACCTGTAATACCGTAGGTCTTGGAAGCCTGGCCGCTTGGATCAGTATAGGCGGGAAGTGAAAAACCGGTGTTTTTGAAAAACGACTCCACCGCTTTCTTTCCTCCCTCATCAACCGAGACGCAGACCATCTGGAACGGCTTGCCAGCCATGAAGCTGTTCAGCTTCATCATGGAAGGGATTTCTTCACGGCACGGGGGACACCAGGTGGCCCAGAAGTTAAGTAACACCACCTTGCCCTTCAGTGATGCAAGGGTCAACTGTTGATTATCAAGAGAAACTACGCTGATCTCAGGGGCCTGACTTTTCTCTGTCGCTTTTTTTGATACATCCCCGGACTTATCCTTGCTGCAACCGGCTGCAAGAGCAACAAAACAACAGAGTACCACCAACAGCTTTTTCATGATCTTCTATCCTCCAGCTATGTAATATTCGGGATTTTGTTCAATGGAAAGGACAACTACGGAGAACATCTAGCGATTTCTCGTCACCACATATTCAGCCAAATCAAGCAGGGCATCCTTACAGGTGCCGGAAGGGAAACAGGAAAGGTTCCCTACACAGTTTTCAATGCAACGACGCGCCCTTGAGACGGTATACTCAATGCCGCCGCAGGTTTGCACAAGACTGGAAACCATGCGAAAATCTTCAGGGGTTAACTCATCTTTTTCAATAATAACAGATACTTCTGACCGTTCATCATCGCTACAGCCACGCAAGGCATGGATCAATGGCAGGGTCAACTTGCCTTCTTCAAGGTCATGGCCGATACTCTTGCCAAATTCCTCTTCTGATGCCGTGTAGTCAAGAATATCATCCATCAACTGGAAGGCGATCCCCAGCTCCATACCGAAGTCCGCCAGCGCCTGCTCCTGTTCTGGTGAAGCCCCCCCCAGGATGGCACCACACTGGCAGGCAGCCGAAAGCAAGACCGCTGTCTTGGCTCGAACAACCTCTATATACTGTTCTTCAGTCAACTCGACTTCACCGGTATAGAGCAGCTGCAGCACTTCACCTTCAGCAATAACAGTGGTCGCACGGGACATGACCCGCAGCACATCAAGGCTGCCGACAGCAACCATCAGGGAAAAGGATTTTGAAAACAGGAAGTCGCCAATCAGGACAGATGCCTCATTGCCCCAAAGAGTATTGGCAGAGGCAAGTCCACGGCGGAGGGTGGCGCTATCAACCACATCATCATGCAACAGGGTTGCGGTATGGATAAACTCAACCACGCTGGCCAGCGGTATAGCCTGCTCCCCCTGATACCCGCACAAACGGGCCGCCAGAAGCAGCATTGCCGGACGGATCCGCTTGCCACCACTGGCAAGCACATACTCGCCAACCTTGCGGATAAGGGGAACATCAGATTCAAGGTCTTTTCTAAACTGCTCCTCGACCTGCTTAAGATCTTCGCCAATCAGTTCCAATGCAGCCTGCATGCCAGTCCAATCCACGTATAAAGTCTGGCAATACTACTGAAGCGTGGCTTGTTTTGTCAAAGCATTTCTGGCCTTGCCTGCAGCTGCAAACGCTTATAAAGTTGCCTGTATGCACGATACGGTGTATAGCAATGGGCGTTGCACATCCTCGTTACCAGATGGAAACATATATGAAATTCAGTGACCTTTCGCTCCCTGAGCAGCTTATGCAGGGTATCAATCAGGCAGGATTCAGTGACTGCACACCAATTCAAGCCCAGACATTGCCACTTTCCCTGAACGGTAAGGATGTAGCCGGACAGGCCCAGACCGGTACCGGCAAGACCGCTGCATTTCTGATTACCCTCTTCACAAAGCTGCTTGCAGGGCAAAGCGGAAGTGTTGATAGCGTGCCAGGTCCCAGGGCGCTGATCCTGGCCCCGACCCGTGAGCTGGTGGTTCAGATAGAAACCGATGCCCAGCTGCTTGGCTCCCACTGCGGTTTGAATATTCAGGCTATCTATGGTGGCGTTGATTATATGAAGCAGAAAAATGCGTTAAAGGATGGGGCCGACATTGTGATCGGCACGCCAGGACGCCTGATCGACTACCTGAAGCAAAAAGTCTACTCGCTGAAACATATCGAGATGCTGGTGATTGATGAAGCGGACCGGATGTTTGACATGGGGTTTATTCCCGACCTGCGCTTTATCCTGCGCCGGTTGCCCCCGTTTGACAAACGGCAGAACCTGATGTTCTCCGCCACCCTGAACCAGCGGGTAATGGAGCTTTCCTACGAATTCATGAATCTGCCGCAAAAAGTCTCGGTCACTCCGGAAACTATGGCTGCAGAAAAGATCGAACAGACCCTGTATCATGTTGCCAACAAGGAAAAATTTCCCCTGCTGCTTGGTCTTCTGCGTCGCGAGGGGATGGCCAGAACCATGCTGTTTGTCAACACCAAACGGGAGGCAGAACGGTTACAGGACCGTCTGAATGCGAATGAGTTTCCTTGCAGGGTCATCTCGGGGGATGTGGAGCAACGCAAACGATTGAATATCATGGAGCAGTTCAAGCGGGGAGAGCTGGCGATTCTGATCGCCACTGATGTTGCCTCACGCGGGCTGCATATTGAGGGGGTCTCCCATGTGATCAACTATGACCTGCCCCAGGATGCCGAAGATTATGTCCACCGGATTGGCCGAACCGCCAGAGCAGGCGCTGAAGGCAAGGCGATATCATTTGCCGATGAGGATGGCGCTTTCTACCTTGAGGCGATTCATGAGTACATCAACCACGCTATCAAGGTTGAATGGGCCGAGGATGAACTCTTCATCCATGACTACAAGCGTCCAAAGCATCGCCAGTCCCCGGTTGCCTCTGCAAAACAGCCCCACGGACAACGTCATAAACAGAAGGAGCCACACAAGACAGAGCGTCCGCCTGTCAGCCCTGACAGTGAAACCAAGAAGCGCCGTCCACGGCGCAGAAAGCCGGGCGGCGCTTCAAAAACTGAGCAGACAATAACAGAGTAACTTCAGCTACTCAACAGTATCGATTACAAACTGCCGGATTTTTTCAAGATCAGCCTGCATCCGCTCACAACGGACCGGTAACCCTTCCAGCCGGGCAATCGCTTCCGGCACCGGTACCGCCTCACCGGTTGCCTCCACCACCGCCTCACCAAATTTCGCAGGATGGGCCGTAGCCAGACAGACCACCGGGGTACCATCAGCCACCAGTTCCTGTGCCACCCGCACGCCGACAGCGGTATGGGGATCAAGCAGATAACCGGTTTCTTTTTTAAAGCTGCCGATGGTTTCCAGTGTGGCGGCACGATCAACAGAGGCGGAAGA
>CAXNJF010000137.1:0-5263 GCA_964202585.1 Trichlorobacter sp.
GCTGGCAGACATGACGGGCAATCCGAACGATAATCTTCAACCCAAGCCGGTGATCCCTGTCAATCAGGGCGGCAAGATCAGGTTGAAACAGGCCGAAAACAGTACAATCAGTCTTGGCCCTGACCGTTGCAGAGCGGAATGAATCGTCCAGCAGAGCCACTTCGCCTAAAAAATCTCCATCTTTCAATTCAGACAGCTCATGGTTATCCGGCTCAGAGACAACTGCCACAACGCCCTTCTGGATAATATACATCCCCAGGCCACGCTCCCCCTGACGAAAGATAGACTCACCCTTCTGATATTCACGTTGATGCAGGAATTGCTCAATTATAGACAGTTCACGCCGGTTCATTCCCTCAAAAAAAGGCACACGGGACAACAATTCGGTCGGAGCACAGACAGCGTTTTTATCTTTGACACGCCCGAACATACCGCTCCATGAAAGAGTCATACCCTTTCCCCCCGTGCAGTGACAACCAGGCCTTCCAATAATCCAAAATCACTCACCTTCATGCTCGTACAGCCAAAACGTTCCATGGTCAGCAGGGTAATCAGGCTACCGGCAATAATCAGATCTTCGCGCCCTTTTTCCAGTCCGGCAATAGCCAGACGTTGTTCCGGTGAAAGAGGCAACAGCAGATCGTAGATACGCTGAATCTCCTGTTTTTCAAGCTGATGGTTGTTGACCTTGCGATAATCGTATTCTGACATCTTAAGAGAAATAGCTGCCAGGGTGGTTGCGGTTCCGGCAGTACCCACCAGCAGGGCATCGGGAACTGCCGTTATACCGGCCACACTCATCTGCTGCTCCAGAACATCCAGCTCCCGGCTGATCTTGTCGATCATGGCAGCAGGATCGCCCTTGCCTTCAGTCAGACGCACAACCCCCAAAGGCAGACTATACACAAAGAAAGGGCGGTTACCCCGAGCCAGTGTGTACTCGGTGCTACCGCCCCCAACATCAAACATCAGCAACTCTTCAGGCTGTTGATCAAGACCGGATAAAACTCCGGTCAGGGTTACAGCGCCCTCAGTCAGTCCATCTATAACCCCAAGTCTGATACCGGTTTCTGTTGTCATCCGTTCAACAAAGGCCGGTCCGTTAACGGCATCCCGCACCGCGCTGGTGGCTACAGCTCGAACCGTATCAACCTGATGTTCACGAATGGTTGCAGCAAAATCATACAGACAGGCTTGTGCCCGCAAGATTGCACCGTCAGCCAGTCCCGCTTCTCGACTGAAACCACCACCAAGCCGGACAATAGTCCTTTTCAGCGCCACCTGCTCAAACCGGTCATTATCAAACAGGTCGGCAATCAGGAGACGTGCGGTGTTGGTGCCGAAATCAATGGCCGCAATACGCTGTGGCATGATTATTCGCCGTCCAGAATACGCTCCTTCAGCTCTTTACCAACCTTGAAAAAAGGGAGTTTCTTTGGTTTTACTTCAATCGGCTCACCGGTCTTGGGATTCCGTCCGGTATACGCGCCATACTCCTTGACCACAAAGCTCCCCAGACCACGAATTTCAATCCGCTCACCAGCGGTCATGGCTTCGCTCATGGAGTTAAAAATCATGTTGACCACCTCTTCAGCCCGCTTGTGGGATATCTCGCGCTGGACGGCAAAGGTTTCGATCAGTTCAGACTTGTTCATGGTACGCTCCTTGTTTTTGTACAGATTCGATATGGAAAGACTGCGTGTCAGGTTCGTTTCAGCAGAGCCACTGTTTCCAGATGGCCTGTCTGGGGAAACATGTCCAAAGGTGTTGCTTCGATCAGCCGATACCTGCCGCCTCCGCACAACAATGCCAGATCACGGGCCAGTGTTGCCGGATCACAAGATACATAGACAATCCGTTCTGGCCCCAGAGTAGCCAGCTCTTTGGAAACTTCAACGGCACCGACCCTGGGTGGATCCAGCAATGCCAGATCAAACTGCATGTTTTGTTGTATCAGATGGCGCAGTGCACGGGCAGCAGCATCACACTTGAAAGTGCTATTGTTTACACGAAGTTGACGGGCATTGTCAACTGCCGATGCAAGGGAGGGGGCGAATCCTTCAATCCCCAGCAGTTTTAGTACCTGACCTGACAATGGCAAGGAAAGATTGCCATTACCGCAATACAGGTCCAACAGCCGCTGGCCGGCTTTGGGCTGCGCATACCCGCATACCAGCTTGACCATGGCACGATTTTGCATCCGGTTTACCTGAGAAAAACCGCCAATATCATAGCCAAGAGTAATGAAAGTATTATCAGGATCACACAAAGGAACCGAATACGTCAGGTGAGTGCTGCCAAAAACCGGCCGCAGCGAGTCTTTTCGGCCACGTTGCAGAAACAGCCCGGCAAGTCCCAGTTGATCCTGATGCTGCAACAACTGCCTGATCAAACGGTCCTGGTTCGTTCCGCTGTAGTGGACTATCGCAACCACACCATCCAGCCCCTCTTCAAACGTAATCTGGGGGATACAGTTATGATCATCCTGTTCCTGCAACACGCTTCGAAGACAAGCCATGGCGCTGTTGATAGCAGGGGTAACTATCGGACAGCCTTGCGGCAGGTCAATCAGATGGTGGGAACCACGCCGGAAAAAACCGATTGCCAGTCCGCTTGATGAGCTGGAAAGCTTGAACCGGGCGCGGGCGCGGTAGCCGTATGGCACCTCAGACGCAGCTGTTGCTGCAACTGCCGGCGCAGAAAAATGGGCTACCCGCTGCAGGGTCTCGGTCAAAATCTGTTGCTTGGCCGTGCATTGGTCAGCATAGTTGATATGTTGCCAGTCACAGCCGCCACACTGGCCAAAGGCCGGACACTGCGGTTCCACCCGCATGGCTGATGCCTCGCAGATCTCAATCAGTTCGGCTTCACAGTATGAACGGTGCTCACGCACCACCCGTACCTTCAGACTGTCACCAGGAGCGCTAAACGGCACAAAACAGACCTTGCCGTTGATCCGCCCCACACCGCTGCCCCCCAAGGCCAGCCGTTCAATGACCAGTTCAGACAAATTCATAGCAGACAGGGAATGCCACGGTTGGTCTTTTTGCTTCTTTTTTGAAACTCAGTCTGGATAAACCGGTCAGGGAAACGATTATTGGCCAGAAACGGCAACAGGTGATGATCAAAGCGTTCCAATAGCTCCAGCTGTGCTGTTTGCTGTTCATCACCATGCACTGCCATCCGTTCTAATTTCCGAACAAAAGGAACGACGTCACCTAACAGGCGACGGGCATTGTCTGCAGTTGCAGTGTCGTCAAAACAGGCAGCTTCCAGTGGAACCAGGCAGCGGACCTCAAGAGCCACCTGCCAGTATCCGCCGTAGTAATGACGTGAAACATCCGTTACGGTAACCCGCAGACCATTGGCAAGACTGCAATCACGCAGTAATGGCTGATCAGACATAGCGCCCCTCTTCAAGAGCCTTTACCAGTTCCACTACCTTGCGTGTCACCAGCTCTTCAATCCGGGCCCCCTTCTCAGCCGTAGCCTTTGCTGGATTCCCCCAAACTCCCCCAGGCCAGTATTTGCGCTTGTCCCGCACCAGAATACCGGTCGGGAAAGAAGGGTATTCCTCCGCTGCTGTCCCCTGTACCAGATCGGGATGGCTGTGCATGATCCGGGAAGTTTCAATTTCACCGGCATGGGCATCGTCCGGGGTCTCTATACTTCCTCTGCCCTCTTCCTTGGCCAGCTCGTACTCGGTCACCACCGCTATCCGCAATTCCAATAATTCATTCAACAACTCTTCACCGGCATCCTGCAGAGCCAGACGGTGGGCTCCACCGGCATGACCGGTCAGAACCACCACATTTCTGAAGCCCTGACAATAAAAAGATCGCACCAGGTCCTTTAGCAGCCCCCTCAACGTGGTGGTAGAGATGGAAATGGTGCCAGGGTGGCAGTTGGTTGAACGGCAGTTACCGTAGGGGATCGGCGGAGCAACAAAGAGCGGAATCAGTTCGGCAGCCCGTTTTCCCACCTGATAGGCCTGAATGGTATCGGTAGAGAGCGGCAGATGGGGACCATGCTCCTCAAGCGCTCCGAACGGAATATACACCGTGCGGCAACCGGCTGCCAGGGCAGCCTCAACCTGGGGCATGGTCATCTCTTCCAGCAGCATCAGGCCACCTCAAGAAAGCGGTGCATCTGGGGCAGCACCCGTACATCACAGAGTAGTTTGGCTGCAACAGCCTGAAACCGCATCAAACGCTCGGCAGGTACGGCAACCTTGCCATCCCGGCCGGTAACCGGCTGGATAATCAGCGAGATCTCATCATCAACAGCAGCAACCAGTTTACAGGCCTGCAGCAGCTCCTGTTCAGTGGTCAACTCCCCCACAATCACCTTGACCGACACATCACGCTCAAGCGCAATTTCAAGGAAACGGCGGTGTTCCTGCCAGAGCTCCGGGGTGGCTGCGGATGTCGGCAGTTTGATATCCATACTGATAAAGTCAATATGCTCGATAAGTTCTGGTAATGATTCCGGCAGGGTGCCGTTGGTTTCAAGATGGATCGGCAACAGGATATTCAGCTCCGGCAGCCAGCGTGCAAGCAGATCTGCATGGAGCATCGGCTCTCCGCCGGTAATGCTGATCGAGTGGTGCGCATGTGGTAACTGTTTACACCAGCGACAGACGATTTCCAAAACCGTTTCAAGGCGTACCGGCTGAGGAATATCCTGAAACAGCCCACTACCCGGTGTTGTCTCCACACGGCAGGCCTGCGGCGCCTGGATTTCAGTGTCACAGAAAGCGCAATCAAGATTACAGCCGGGAAAACGGATAAATATCTGACGGTACCCAGTCAGTTCACCTTCCCCCTGAATGGAGGAAAACAGCTCAATCAACGGCACGGAATTATTCATAGTACTCTTCATTTGTTATTAACCCATTGATATAACTATATTTAAAACTACTTGAAAATAATTAAGAAGGACATAAGAAGGACCAGAGCAAAACTCGCATTTTTGCGATGGATTACAGCTTGTTTTTCGGCTGCGACAATAACAGAAAATATCTGATATGTCACCCCCGTGGCAGGCTGACACGTTATCGCCATGACAGCAGCAGCTGGTCGTCACCATCTCCAATCTAAAATCAGTCATGGCTCCCTTTCAGATCCCGAATCCAGAAGTACGCCACTGCCGCACATCGACTTACTGCATTGCAGGAAGTTCAGCCATAAGTGCTGGACGGACGCAATCAGCAAGCCCTCGGCTGTTTTTCTCTTGGAGGGTAAGGTGTAAGTGTGGGCGGTAT
>CAXNJF010000138.1:0-5242 GCA_964202585.1 Trichlorobacter sp.
CCGCTGATCACCAGTGTGCCTGCAAAGGCCAGGTTTCCGCTTTCAAGCAGCTCTTCCTCACTGGCAGCATCAGTCAGCAGGCGCGAATCTGATTCGCCGGTCAGGGGAGCGTTATTAACCGTCAGCCTGCTTGCCTGCACAATCCGCGCATCGGCAGGCACCTTGTCCCCTTCCCGCAGCAGTACCAGATCACCCGGCACAAGCTCCCCGGCATCAATCTCACACTCTCCACCCTTCCTGATTACCGAAACTTTGAAGGGCAGCATCTTGCGCAGCTCTTCGATCGCCTTTTCAGTACGGTATTCCTGAATAAAGGTGAAGATAGCATTGATGAAGATCACGGCAACAATGGCAATGCCGAGCCGCAGCAAGCCTTCGCCGGGATGGAGATGTTCGGACAAAAAACAAAGGGCTGCCGCAAACCAGAGCAGCAGCGCCAGAAAGTGGGTAAATTGAGCTATTAGGCGAAATATCAGCGGGCGGCTGCGCAGTTCATTGATCTGATTGGCACCATATTCAACGCGGCGGCGGAGAGCTTCATCCGTTGTAATCCCCTGGGGGCTACTCAGCAGGGTTGCAAATACGTCATCGCGGGAAAGAGCCTGGATTTTCATGGCAGTTTACGCGCAGCCCGGAACAGGATGGTGTTACAGGGGGGCTGATGCATGACATCACCGGCCGGGTTGCCAAAGAACAGTTTTTGCAGCACCCCCCGCTCACTGGCCCCCAGGACGATCAGGTCATGGTGACGGGTGATCGCTTCAACGGCAATGGATTTGCCGATCGGCCCTCTGGCGCTTCGTTCCTGTACCGTAATCTGTTGTTTCTGTAACTGATCCCTGAATCGGGAAATCTCGTCAGGCATCTGCTGTGTGGTGCGCCCGCTGGACAGATGGAAAAGCGTAACCTGCGCATGGAAGCTGTTGGCCAGCTCACTGATAAAAAGCAGACGGCGCTCCATGACGCCGACAACCTTGCCCAGCGGCACCAGGATATGTCTGGGGTGCGGTTTTGCCATGCTGATGATCCGCATGATTGCCAGATCCGGGACGATTGTCCGCAGCAGTAGATGAACCGTATGCCGCTGCAGATGATCTCCGTAGCGTTCACCCGGTGTCAGGGGATAAAACACGAGGTCAGCCTTTTCGGTCTGCACCCGTTCCGGCAGCAGCCGGGTGATCGCTCCAACCTCATGTATCCGGGCTACGGGGATCCCCAGTTCCTCTGCAACAGTAACCAGATGGTCCAGATGACGATCAGTATGGTTGAGGATACTCTCGCTGGTCCCCCCGGCATGGGCGGCGTACAACACAAGCCGGGCCTTGCATGCCAGCGCCAAAGAGACGGCATAGCGACCGATCACTGTAGATGCGGTGTGCTCGTTGATGACTGACAGTAGTGTACAATAGCTCATGGAGGTCACTCCTCGGGAAGCCGCTTGCCGGATTCTATCTCGCGCTTTTCGTGATAGAAAAAACGGACCAGATAGTACTCAAAAGGATTGCCACTCTCATAATAGCGAAAACTTTGCGTATGTCGTTTGTCAATGCCCCACAGGGTTGTCATGCCGGCGCTGATGGCAAAACTGTTACCGGTGCTCCCAAACGGATCAATAACGCTGTATACTCCATATGTTATACCGCTGTCCACAGCAAGTCCACCTGCGTCACGCACTGACGAGGGGCCAAAGAGCGGCAGTACCAGATAGGGGCCGGAACCCGCCCCCCAATACCCCAGAGTCTTGCCAAAATCCTGATCACGCCGCTCCAGGCCAAAGCTGGTGGCCGGATCAAACAGGCCGCCAAGGCCGACCGTGCTGTTGGTGAGAAAACGGCCAAGCGTGGTGACCGCCTCCAACCCCTTGAGCTGAAACAGGCTGTTACTGAAATTCTGGAGTTCATCAAGATTATCGTAAAAACCGGAGATCCGTTCCTGCAGAAAGGTTGGAGTAATGAACTCGTACCCGTTTACCACTGGCAGAAAGAGGTATTTGTCGAAGTAGAAGTTGAAGCGATAGATACTCCGGTTGAACCCTTCCCAGGGGTCTGCCACCTCGGCAAAGCGCTGGCCGTTGAACTCGCTGATGGTGTGTCTGGCCGGAACCTCGGCCTCTGTGGTGACGCTGGTCGTGGCGCAGCCGGAAAGAGAGAACATCAGGGCAAGCAGCATCAGGCCGGATAGATAACGAAGTTCTCTCATTACAGCGCCTCCGCATCGTTAAAAAACGCAACCATGTAGGCCAGATTTTCCCGGTACTCAAGATTGCCCAGATGGCCGCCACGGGGGTAGATCCTGGCTCGCTTGCCAAACAGTTGACGCAGGTAGTCAAGCTCGTTTCTGGTCAGGATAAAGTCGTTCTCATTGGTTATTACACCGAATTTGTCAGAGGATTTAAGATACGCCTCGATGCTGTTCAAACTCTGGGAGTCGATCAGTTCCTGTTTAGTGAGCCCTGGTCGCTGTTTTAGAAAGTGTGGGAAGAACTGCTCATTAAAGTAGTCAAAGAAGCTCAAGTTGGTGGAGACCAGGAAATACTCATACAGGGAATCGGTGGGTTGTAAGACCCGGTTCTTTGGCACCACATAGCCGCTGTTGGTCATGACATCAGAGGTGAAGGTCATACCGGCCAGACCGATGCGGTAGCTGATGCCGATCAATCCGGCGGTTTCTGCGTGTGAGAACAGGCGTTCCGTATAGATGGCGTACAGAAAATCATCATTTATGGAGACAAACTTGCCAAAACGATAGAACTGACTGAATTTTGATAACATCCTGTTGACAAAAGCGCCCTGGTTTTTTGCTCCTCCCGGAATCTGTTTCATCAATTCCTCAATCCGGGTAACCGAGCTGTAAAGACTTACCGGAGGATTGATCATCAGGACCTTGCGAAAATTGAAAACCCGACGCTGTTCATCCAGCCTAGCCACAAAGGCGGCCTGACTGCCCCCCAGGCTGTAGCCGCAGAGGTGGAACGAAGAAACCTGAATATCACCCTGCACCTGCTTCCAGGCCATCTCCATGGCATGGTACAGGTCAGCGGCGTCCTCGGTCATGTCGCCGGGCAGACTGCTGCGGGAGGCGGAAACGATAAAGTTGGAACTGGTGGGAGAGGGCAGGCTGATCACATGAAATCCGGCCTGATGCAGGGCCTTCATCATGGTCAGCAGTTTTGCGGTCCGGTCACTTGCGCCAGCGCCACCAATCAGAAAGATCAGCGGTGCCTTCTTGTTCTGGTAGGCAAAGCTACAGCGCAAGCCTTGATCGTAAAAGAAAATTGGTGGTTTGGGCCGGTCGGGGAACAGGTCAAGCACAAGTTGACGGGTCGGCAGACTGGAGGGGAACTCGGGCATGAGCTCTGCCGGAGTGCCAAGGATGCTTGCTTCGTGTGAGCCCTGAATCGGGTACCCGTAGTCATTCTCTGCCCCTGGGCATGCTACAGGTAGCAGCAGGCAGCAGGCGATTATTAGCAGCTTAAGGTATTTCATGTTGATTCCACCTGTGCGGGGCAGATCCCCGTGGTTTTTCTGTCAGTGTGCTGATTCGATTTTCCGGTTTTCCACCGGCGCTATCGGCTTCGTCTCCTCCGGCTGTACCGACTGTTCCGACTGGAAAGGCAGGCGTCCCTGATCATTGCTCAGGTTCGGAGCCTTCTCGATAAGTTGCCAGTTTTTACCGATCGGCAGGGACAAAGGCTGAGGAGGCACAACCAGCGGGACAGGGTCTGGCTGCCTGGTATCAAAAAAGGCGCACGCTGAAAGAAAAAAAAGTCCGATGGTAAAGATGAACAGCAAAGTACATTTCATGGCAGACTCCATTTCTGTTTTGTTCTGTTATCCAGACTTTTGTGCGATCATCATCTCGTTTGCCTGCTCCATATCCTGCACGACAAACCTGCTGCAGATGAAGCAGAACAGGCCGGCAAGCACCATGGCAAGCGGGGTGATCAGAAGCGCGCTACGCAGTCCCCACTGGTCAGACAACCAGCCCAGAATAGTGGGAGAAACAGCGTCACCCAGGGCGTGGATAAAGAAAATGTTGATAGCAAACGACATGGCCCGCACAGACGGATTGGTGACGTTGATGATCACGGTGTTGAGCGGACCGGTGTTGAGGAAGAGAAAAAATTCGGCAATAAACATGGCTGAGATGCAGCCTGCAAGGCCTGGAGCAAGGATGGCCCAGACAGCAAAAGGGGTGCCGATCAGGAATCCCCAACCGGAGATCAGCAGATAGCCCTGGCCACTTTTCTTTTGCCAGCGGTCGCCAAGCCAGCCCCCTGCCAGCGTGCCCAGTATCCCTGCCACAACCGTGGTAGCGCCGAACAGCATGTTGCCCTGTGCCACATCAAGTGCATGAACCCGGTGTAAAAAGGAAGGAATCCATTGGGCAAGCCCTCCAATGGCGAAGGTCATGGCTGCCATGGCAACGGTGTTCAGCACAAAGGAACGGTTTCTGAAAAGATCTGCATAGCCTGACCCCGCTTTTTTCTTTTCTCCCGCCGGGCAAGGTGCATCTCCTCCACGGGGAGGTGTGCGCAGTAGCGCAAGCGGAATGACCAACAGCAGACCAGGCAAACCGACCATCAGAAAAGCGGTATGCCAGCCATAGTGCTGTCCCAGCAGTCCGCCAAGCAGGTACCCCAGCGCACTACCCACCGGAATGGCAACATAGAACCAGGACAGGATCTGCCCAAGACGCTCCCTGGGAAAGAAGTCGGCAATCAGCCCGGGAGATACCGTACCGAAACTGGCCTCGCCAACACCGACAGTGGCGCGTGCTGCCAGCAGGGTTCGGTAGCCAGGGGTAAAGCCGGACAGAGCCGTAGCCAGACTCCAGACAACCAGACCTCCTGAAGCGATCATGGTCCGGCTGTAACGGTCGCCAAGCCAGCCAAAGAGCGGGGCGATCAGCAGGTAACTGAGCATGAAGGCACTCCCCAGAAACCCCAGCGCGGTGTCGGTAAGTTGCAGATCGTTCTTGATCAGGGGAAAGACTGCAAAGAGTGCCTGCCGATCAATATAGTTGAGCAGGTTTATCGCCAGAAGAAGTGCCAGGGCGTAACGGCGATAATGAGGTGTGATCGGCCCGACATGCATAGAGATATGGCCTCCGGTGTGCCCTGAACAATACGATCAGACGCGACCTAACAGTAACAGAATAATCAGGATTAAAAGGATCAGGCCAAGCCCGCCGCTGGGAAAGTATCCCCAGTTTCTGCTGTGAGGCCAGGTTGGCAGGGCGC
>CAXNJF010000139.1:0-5210 GCA_964202585.1 Trichlorobacter sp.
CTGCTGATCTACGGGTTTACACAGGCCGTCAATCAGCATTCCGGCCGGGTTGCCCACCTGCTGGTCCAGTGGCTGCCGCTGGCGCTTTACCCGTTGCTGCTGGTGCAGGCCTACGGGACCGAAGAAAAGATTGCTATCCGCTCTTTGAACCTGCTGAAAAGAACGTCAGGAGTTGAACCGGTTTCCTTGTCTCCTGTGCGTATCAATCTTGCCTGGCCCTACTGGGGCATCTGTCTGTTGGCTGCCTCGGTTGTTCCGGCTGCCCCGTCAGCGTGGTTTTATCCCTGCTGCAGCCTGCTGGTCTGTCTGGCGCTCTGGGGAGAAAAAAAACCGGCCACCTCAAAATCTGCCTGGGCTCTTGTGCTGATTGTGGTTATCACGGCTGGCTTTTTGGGGCATATCGGGCTGCATCGCCTGCACGGCAAAGTGGAAGAGCAGGTTACCCGTCTGTTTGAGGAGTCAGGAGGGGGCAGGGAAGATGACCCGAACCGGAGCAGAACTGCCATTGGCCGGATCGGCAGCCTGAAGCTCTCGGACAGAGTCGTGCTGCGCGTTTCCGGAAGCGGGCTGACGCTCCCGCTGTTGTTGCGGGAAGCCTCCTACACAACCTTTCTCGACACTGCCTGGGTAACCAGAGAGCCTGCTTTTCAGGCACTTCATCCGAAAGGTGATGGCACTATTTGGCAACTCGGACAGCAGGCTGGTGCGGAAAAGCGGATACGGATAACAGCCTCACGTGATGGCGCTCAAGGCCTGCTTGCCGTTCCGGCCGGTGTTACCCGCATAACCGGGCTTACGGCAGATGAACTGCGCCGCAATCGTTTGGGAACGCTGGCCATAACCGCTGGCCCGGCTGTGATCAGTTACCAGGCTGAGTATGCTCCTCAGTCAGACACTTCCGGGCCACCCACCGATTTTGATCTGCAGGTTCCGGCACGTTTGAAACCGGTGCTTTCGCAGGTTGTTGCAGAGTTGAAACTTGCAGATCGTCCCTCTGAAGAGGTCGCCAGCAGGTTGACAGGTTATTTCACTGGCCAGTTCCGCTACGCAACCGTGCAGGTAGCCCGTGAGGCCGGCAAAGAGCCGCTGGATGATTTTCTGCTGAAATCAAAATCCGGGCATTGCGAATACTTTGCCACCGCCACGGTGCTGCTGCTGAGAAGCGCCGGTATCCCGGCTCGCTATGCCACCGGTTATTCTGTCCAGGAGTTCAGCCCTTTGGAAACTGTTTACATTGCGCGGCAACGCCATGCCCATGCCTGGTGCCAGATCTTCAGCAACGGTGCCTGGCATGATCTGGATACCACGCCGCCGGACTGGTACCGTCAGGAGCAGGGGGCCGCGTCACGGTTGCGCCATTTCAGTGATCTGGCCAACTGGATCATGTTCCGCTTCACGATCTGGAAAGAGCAGGCCCACTCCGGCGGATTAGCACGTTATGGCCTCTGGCTGCTTGTGCTGATTCTGCTCTACCCGGTCTGGAAGTTACTGCACAGCATCCGGCGCACAACGGTTGCCAGGGAGACTGAACCGCAGACCATCCCCCCCCCACTGCCGGGCCATGATTCTGAATGGTACCTGCTGGAGCAGGAGCTTGCCCGTAACGGATTAGAACGGCAACCGTGGGAGCCGCTTGCCGTCTGGATGGATCGGATCGGGGAGACGCTGCCCTCTCATGACAGCACGGCCATGTTGGCGCGGATTGTTGAGCTGCACTACCGCTATCGTTTCGATCCTCAGGGGATAAGCCAGCAGGAACGGGAAGCGTTACGTGAAGAGGTAAGAAGTAGCTTACCTTCCTTGCAAACTGAGCAACCGGTGGTATAGGTAAAGAAAGTAATTATCGAATGCAGGGGGTGACATGCCATGACAAAAAAAGCTGTAAGTCTCCCCCTCCCCTACCCCACCCGAATGAGCTCCGGCCCATGTTTCCCATAGTCGGCATCGGCGCCTCTGCCGGGGGTCTGGAAGCGCTTGAACTGTTCTTGAGCCATGTCCCCGCTGCCTGCGGTATGGCCTTTGTTGTTGTTCAACACCTCGCCCCGGATCATATCGGCATGTTGCCCGAACTGCTCCAGCGCATAACACGCATGAAAGTCACGCAAGTCAGGGATGCCGTACGGGTGAGCCCCGACTGCGTCTATGTAATCCCACCCAACAAGGATATCTCGATCCGTGACCGGATTCTGTATCTGCAGGCCCCGGTTGAAGCCCATGGCCTGCGGTTACCGATCAATTCATTTCTGATCTCGCTGGCAGAGGATTGCGCAGAGCTGGGGATCGGCGTAATCCTTTCCGGTATGGGCTCCGATGGTAGTCTGGGCTTAAAGGCGGTTAAAGAACAAGGCGGACTGACGTTGGCGCAGGAACCGGCAACGGCCAGTTTTGACAGTATGCCTCAAAACGCGATCGCTACCGGTTGTGCTGATATAATTGCTCCGCCGGATGAGATGCCCGGCCTGATTATGGATTTTCTGCGTTGTGCCAGTCCCAAAAGCTGCCCTGATCATGGTGTGTGTGAAACAGACCAGACGCTCTTCGGGAAGATCACAACCCTGATAAAAGCTAAAACAAGGCACGATTTTTCACTCTACAAGACCAACTCCGTCTATCGCAGGGTTGAACGGCGGATGGGAATTCACAAGATTGACTCCCTTGCTGGCTATTACCGGTTTTTACAAAAGAATCCCGCTGAAATAGAGCTGCTCTTTAAGGAATTGCTGATCGGCGTGACCAGCTTTTTCCGTGATCCGGCTGCATGGGAAGAGTTAAAGCGCCAGGCCTTGCCAAAGATTTTGAGCGCCTACCCGGAAGGCGGGGTCTTGCGGGCCTGGTCCTGTGGCTGTTCTACCGGCGAAGAGGCCTATTCTCTGGCCATACTGTTCAAAGAGGCGCTGGATCAGGTTGAGCGTCCTGAACGCTACACTCTGCAGATCTTTGCCACTGATCTGGATAGCGATGCCGTTGAAAAGGCCCGTAAAGGACTGTATAGCACTGCCATAGAGGCTGATCTCTCGCCAGAACGACTGCAGCGGTTCTTTAGCAAAGAAGAGCATCAGTACCGGGTCTGCCGGGATATCCGTGAAATGGCCACCTTTGCTATCCAGAACGTTGCCATGGATCCGCCTTTTACCAAGCTTGACATCCTTGTCTGCCGTAATGTGCTGATTTATATGACTTCAGAGCTGCAACAAAGGCTGATGCCGCTGTTTCACTACAGCCTGAATTCCGGAGGGTTGCTCTTTTTGGGGAGCGCCGAAACGGTTAATTCCCAAAGCGGGCTGTTCCTGCCTGCAACAACCAGGTCAAAGTTTTTCTGGTGCAACAAAGGGAGTCTTTATCAGGAACGGATGGTGTTCCCCCTTCCAATCAGCGCCAACAGTCCTGTTAGCGCAGTTCAGGAGTCCTTGATGCCTAAAACGACCGACAACCTTCAGCAGTTGGCTGATCAGCTTATCCTGCAGTACTTTTCCACGCCAACCGTGCTGGTGAATGATCAGGGGGATGTTGTGTACATCAGCGGCCGCACCGGCAAATATCTTGAGCCGGCAACAGGCAAGGCCAATATGAATATCTTTGCCATGGCCCGTGAAGGGTTGCGCTATGAATTGGGCACAGTCTTTCATCAGGCGCTGCAGCAGCATGAGCCGGTGAAAGCCCGCGTTCCGCTGGTTGTTTCGGATAACGGTACGCAGCAGACAGTAGACCTGACTCTTTTGAGAATTAAAGCCCCTGAGGCGTTGCAAGGAATGGTGCTGATCGCCTTTAAAGATGTTGCTGCGCCCCCCAAGACACGCCGCAGAAAGAACGTGCTGTCTGACAACAAACCGGTTGAAGAGCTGGATCTGGAGCTGTTGAAGTGTAGGGAACAGCTGCGCAGCGCTCGTGAAGAGATGCAGTCGTCGCAGGAAGAGATGAAATCCATGAATGAAGAGCTCCAATCCACCAATGAGGAGTTGCAGTCTACCAACGAAGAGCTGACCACCTCCAAGGAAGAGCTGCAGTCCATGAACGAAGAACTGCAGACAGTGAACGCTGAGCAGTCGGCCCGGCTGGACGATTTTATGCGGGTCAGCAATGATATGGAAAACCTTCTGAACAGCACTGAAATTGTCACGGTCTTTCTGGATAACCAGCTGCAGGTGCGGCGTTTTACCAGCGGGGCTAACCGGCTCTTTAAGCTGATCCCCGGTGACCTGGGCAGGCCATTGACTGATATTGTTTCAAATCTGGATTACCCTCAGTTGTATGATCATGTGCAGGATGTCTTAAGAAAACTTGTTTCGGTGGAAAACCAGGTAGCTACGCTGGATGGACGCTGGTTTCTGGTGAGAATCATGCCGTACCGTACCATGGACAAGAAGATTGACGGTGTCGTGATTACCTGTAACGACATTACGGAAGCAAAAAAAACAGAGGATCAACTGCGGGAAGACGTCGCTCGCCTGAGTAGCAGGAACAGCGGTTGAGTGAGCAGGAGAATACGCCATGAACAACCCCAGACAGGCTGCCACAGATGTTGTCGCACTCAGAAAAACAGCAGAAAAGATGGTTACCACGCTACCGCCTTCAGGTGAAAATCTGGATGCGACAAAGCTGCTGCATGAACTGCAGGTCCATCAGGTGGAACTGGAAATGCAGAATGCCGAACTTGTGCAAGCACAACTGGCACTGCAGCAGCAGTACACCATGTTGTATGATTTTGCTCCGGTGGGCTATCTCTCCCTTGACCGGAACGGTACTATTCTTAAATGTAATTTTGCCGGAGCAGTCCTGCTGGGTAGTGTGCAGTCAAAGATCAGTGGCCAGCCTTTTTCTCCCTGTATTTTTGAGGAAGACCGACTACTGTTTGCAGACTTTCTGAACATGGTTTTTGGTGACCCGTCTGGACAAACAACCTGTGAACTGCGACTTCAGAAACAAAACCAGCCGCTCGTCTTTGTCCAGTTGGCTGCAATGGTCGATCTGTCAGGTCGTGAATGTCTGCTGGCGTTGACTGATATCAGTCGTCTCCGGTTTGAGGAGCAGAAGTATCATATTGTGGCTGACAATACCTACGATTGGGAGTTCTGGTCCGCTCCGGACGGTACTTTCATTTACAACTCCCCCTCATGTAAAAGAATTACCGGTTACGAACCGGAGCTGTTTCAAAAGGATGCAGAACTTTATCAACGGATCATCCATCCTGATGACCGTGACATTTATGCGGT
>CAXNJF010000140.1:0-5205 GCA_964202585.1 Trichlorobacter sp.
AACGTTGAACTGCCTCAGGAGGCTTTTCTGGCGATTCTTAAGGTTGACGACAAATAGCGAAAGGAAATACATGGCTGATCTGAACGAAAACCAGCAAGCCGACGAGGTGAAAAAAAAGAGTCTTTGGCGTGAGTACACTGAATCGATCATCATTGCGGTTCTTTTGGCGCTTGTAATACGAACCTTTGTCGTCCAAGCTTTCAAGATCCCCTCCGGCTCAATGGAGGATACTCTGCTGATAGGCGATCACCTGCTGGTCAACAAATTTATGTATGGCACTAAAATTCCCTTTACTGACAAACAGGTAATCAGGCTACGTGACCCTCAACGTGGCGATGTAGTGGTGTTTGAATATCCTGAGGATCCGCGCAAGGATTTTATCAAACGGATCATTGGACTGCCAGGGGATGTTGTAGAAGGTAAAGAGAAGAAGGTCTACGTCAACGGTAAACTGTATGAAAATCCGCACGAGGTTCATAAAGAGCTGGAGATGATCCCCAAAGAACAGAACCCGAGAGATACGTTTGGACCGGTTGTGGTGCCAGAAAATTCCTTTTTTGTGATGGGAGATAACCGGGACCGTTCTTATGACAGCCGCTTCTGGAAGTTTGTGCGGCGTGATCAGCTTAAAGGACTGGCTTTTATAAAATATTGGTCCATTGACGGGCCTTGGTATAAATTCAATATCCGCTGGCGTAACATCGGGCGGTTGATCAACTAATTCACCGGAGGTTATTTAATATGGATACACTGGGAAGCTGGAAGCGTTCTGATTACTGCGGGCAGTTGTCAGCCAAAGATATTGGCCGTGAAGTTATTTTGATGGGGTGGGCGCTCCGTCGCCGTGACCATGGCGGTCTGATCTTTATTGATCTTCGCGATCGTGAAGGAATTGCCCAGATTGTCTTTGACCCTGAAGTTAATGGTGCGGCCCACCAAATCGCTGAAGGGATACGCAGTGAATTTGTTCTGGCAATCAAGGGCACGGTGATTCCACGTCCTGAAGGCACAGTCAATTCCAACATGAAGACCGGGGAAGTAGAGATTCAGGTAGCGGAATGCAAGCTGCTAAACCGTTCCAAGCCGCTGCCGTTCATGCTGGATGAGCACAGTGAAGTAAACGAGAACATTCGACTCAAATACCGTTATCTTGATATGCGCCGTCCCCAATTGGCTCAAAACTTGATCTTGCGTCACCAGGTTGCCCAGGTTACCCGTCAGTATCTGACTGAGAACGGTTTTTTGGAAATTGAAACCCCCTTCCTGACCAAGTCAACCCCGGAAGGTGCCCGTGACTTTCTGGTGCCATCAAGGATCAGCCAGGGGCAGTTCTATGCACTGCCGCAATCTCCACAGATTTTCAAACAGATCCTGATGATCTCCGGTTTTGACCGCTATTTCCAGGTTGTGCGCTGTTTCCGTGACGAGGATCTACGGGCTGACCGCCAGCCGGAATTTACCCAGATTGACTGCGAGATGTCTTTTATTGACCGTGAGGATATTATTTCCGTGATGGAAGGGCTGATCGCCCGTGTCTTTAAAGAAGCCAAAGGAGTAGAAGTGCAGTTGCCGGTGGAACGGATGACCTATCAGGAAGCGATCCGTCGCTTTGGTGTTGATAACCCTGATATCCGTTTTGGACTTGAACTGGTAGACCTGACTGATATTGTCAAGGGAGCTGGCTTTAAGGTGTTTGCCGACGTTGCTGCTAATGGCGGGATCATCAAGGGGATCAATGCCAAGGGGTGTGCTGGTTTTTCCCGTAAGGATATTGATGAGTTGACAAGCTTTGTATCAATTTACGGAGCAAAAGGGCTGGCATACGTCAAGGTTACTGCTGAAGGTTGGCAGTCACCGATTACCAAGTTCTTTAATGATTCCGAGATTGCTGCCATGAAAGATGCCTTTGGCGCTGAAGAGGGTGACCTGCTGCTTTTTGTAGCTGACAAGCCCAAAGTGGTTCATGATTCTCTGGGTAAACTGCGCAATCAGTTGGCTTCGCAGTTGAAACTGACTGATCCCAACCTATTCCGCTTTGTCTGGATTACCGATTTTCCCCTGTTTGAATGGGATGAGGATGACAAGCGTTGGTGTGCCGTGCATCACCCCTTTACTGCGCCGATGGACGAAGACGTGGATTTTGTAGAGTCTGAACCCGGACGTTGTCGTGCCAAGGCCTACGACCTGGTACTGAATGGTAACGAGATTGGCGGTGGTTCGATACGTATCCATCAGGAGCAGGTGCAGTCGTTGATGTTTAAGATGCTCGGACACTCCGAAGAAGATAAGCGTGCCAAGTTCGGATTCCTGCTTGATGCTCTGGAGTATGGTACGCCTCCCCATGGTGGCATCGCCTTTGGTATGGATCGTCTGATCATGTTGCTGACCGGTTCTGATTCGATCCGGGATGTTATTGCATTTCCCAAGACACAGAGAGGTACTTGTCTGATGTCCGAGGCACCATCATCGGTTGATACCAAGCAATTACGTGAATTGGGTATTCGTCTGGCCACATCTGCCACGCCACCTGCTTCCTGAACCATGCCAGCTTTCCTGCGCCTCATAGTGCTGATTTTGATTGTCATGATGGCCGGTTGCGGTAGCCATGATCCGGTCTGGCGTATGAAGGCACAATTAACCTTGCTACAGCTGCAGGGAGAAAATGCAGAAGCATTCCGTTCCGATGAATTTATCAGTATCAACAGAACATTTAAGCAGGGAGAGCTGCTTCTGACAGAAGATGAGGATGATGAGTTGGCAGACGAGCAGTTCAAGCTGGCCTATCAGAAGGGTGTGATCCTGAAACAGGAGCTGCTGCTGCACAAAGCATGGCTCAAGGATGAGGCCCGCAAAAAAGAGATTGAGGCACTGGTTATACGGGAAGAAGAAGAGCGAATGCGATTGGAAACCGAACGCAAACGTCAGGAAGAGCTTCAGGAAACTCAAAAAAATCTTCAGAAAAAGAATAGGAATGGCGAGGACGGAGATAGTGATGCGGGTAATCACCTTCTTCAGCCATCCTCATACACGGTGCGTCGAGGAGAAACTCTTCCCCAGGTTGCAGCCAGGCCAGAGTTATATAACGATGTCGCTCTCTGGCCCCTGATCTACCGCGCCAATCGTGATCAGATCCGGGATCCTTACCAATTATGGCCGGGCCAGATTTTAAAGATACCGAGAAATTTCAGTAAAGAAGAGGCGTTAGAGGCACGGAAGCAGGCACAACGCCGCGGACCTTAACACTGGAAAAAGGAGTCTTTTTTTAGCCCCGATAAATTTACACCGGTTTGTCTGTATCTGTTCGTTAAATACAAAGTTTTGAAACGATTTATCCTTGACAGGCAAGACCCTTTTGCATACTGTATACACGATTTTAAGCTGTTGTAGTCTATACTGATTGTAAGATGTTGCAATCAGTATATTAAATTCCATATATACTGAAAACAAGGAGAGAACATGACGACAGAAACAGCAAAGATTATCTGGTCAAAAATTGATGAAGCCCCCGCACTAGCAACATACTCTCTACTCCCTATCGTAAATGCCTTCACTAAGGCTGCCGGTGTTGTTGTTGAAACAAGAGACATCTCCGTTGCTGGCAGAATTATTGCAAACTTCCCCGATTACCTGACTGAAGAGCAGAGAATGCCTGACTATCTGGCTGAACTGGGTGATCTTACCCAGAAGCCCGAAGCCAATATTATCAAACTGCCTAACGTCAGTGCTTCCATTCCTCAGCTGAAAGCTGCCATCAAGGAACTGCAGGAGCAGGGCTACAAGCTGCCTGACTACCCGGAAGAGCCGAAGACCGATGCTGAAAAAGAGCTGCATGCCCGTTATGCCAAGTGCTTGGGTAGCGCAGTTAACCCGGTTCTGCGCGAAGGTAACTCCGATCGTCGTTCAGCCCGTGCAGTAAAAGAATATGCCAAGAAGCATCCCCATAAAATGGGTGCCTGGGCTGCTGATTCAAAAACCCACGTTTCAAACATGAACGCTGGCGATTTCTATCACAGTGAGAAGTCCATCACCATGGAGAAGGCTGGCAATGTAAAGATCGAGTTTGTTGATCAGGCTGGCAAGGTCACCGTGATGAAGGAAAAGCTGGCTCTGCAGGCTGGCGAGATTCTTGACGGCGCATTTATGAGTGCCAAGGCCCTGCGTAAATTCATTGCAGAGCAGATTGAAGATGCAAAAGCTAAAGGGGTCCTGTTCTCCGTTCACCTGAAGGCCACCATGATGAAGATCTCCGATCCGATCATGTTCGGGCATTTTGTTTCTGTGTTCTACAAAGATGTGTTTGAGAAGCATGACGCTACTTTTAAAGAGCTGGGTGTTAACCCTGATCTTGGCATGGGCGATCTGTACCTGAAAATTGCCAAGCTGCCTGAGGCTAAAAAAGCTGAAATCGAAGCTGATATCCAGGAAGTGTACAAGAAGCAACCTGCCTTGGCTATGGTTGACTCCGACAAAGGGATCACCAACCTGCATGCAAGTAACGACATCATCATCGATGCTTCCATGCCGGTAGTTATGCGCGACTCCGGTGGTATGTGGGGCCCTGATGGCAAGCTGCATGATGTTAAATGCGTTATTCCTGATACCTCTTATTCCGAGTGGTACCAGGAGTGCATCGCATTCTGTCAGAAAAATGGCCAGTTTGACCCGACCACCATGGGTTGCGTTTCCAACGTTGGTCTGATGGCTCAGAAGGCAGAAGAATATGGTTCACACGACAAGACTTTCAAGGTTCCTGCCAATGGCACCATGCGTGTTGTTGATGAGTCTGGTGCAGTGCTGATCCAGCATGAAGTAGAAGAAGGCGATATCTGGCGTGGTTGCCAGGCTAAAGACCTGCCAATTCAGGACTGGGTCAAGCTGGCAGTACGCAGGGCACGTGCAACCGGGGCTCCTGCAGTGTTCTGGCTGGATAAAAACAGGGCACACGATGCTCAGATGATTCTGAAAGTGAACAAGTATCTGAAAGACCATGACACCAACGGTCTTGAGATCCATATCATGTCACCTGTTGAAGCTATGCGCTTCACACTGCCACGTGCAAAAGCCGGTCAGGACACCATTTCCGTATCCGGTAATGCCCTGCGGGATTATCTGACTGACCTGTTCCCGATCCTTGAACTGGGCACCAGCGCCAAAATGCTCTCTATTGTTCCGCTGCTGGCTTGTGGTGGTCTTTTTGAAACAGGT
>CAXNJF010000141.1:0-5179 GCA_964202585.1 Trichlorobacter sp.
CACCTTGAACAGAAGGTCTGTATGCGGGTCATCCATGCGGGAGATATGGTCATCAAAACTGAAATACTCCACAATCTCACGGGCTCCAGATGAAAAGCCATTGATGAAGTTACGCAGGTTGGCAGCAACATTAGCCGGTTCTGCCTTGATTCTGGCAAAATCATACTTGCTGCGGTTATGGAAATTAAGTCTGGCTACCTTGTTCAAAGTAAGGTCTTTGACGCTGTCGGAGAGTTTTTCAACCTTTGGCAGATAATCAAGAACAGCCTGTTTGGTAGGGGCAAGGATGCAATCCAGACGGCGGAGCACGGTCATAGGCAGAATAACCTTACCGTAGTCGGACTGTTTATAGTCACCGCGCAGCAGGTCGGCCACGCTCCAGATTTTGTTGGCCATACCTTTGAAGTCAGTCATTACGGCGAGATCCTTTCCAGCAGCACCACAGCATGGGCCGAGATACCTTCGCCGGTTCCCGTAAAGCCCAGCCCCTCTTCAGTGGTGGCCTTGACATTGATCCGGTCCACCTCCACCCCGCAAACCCGTGCAACGTTCTCCCGCATGGTCAGGATGTGTGGTGCCATCTTGGGACGCTGGGCAATGATGGTGGCATCCAGATTGCCAACGCAGTAGTCCTTAGCTCTGATCAGACCTACCACATGTTCCAGCAGCTTGATGGAATCAGCCCCTTTGAAGGAGGGGTCTGTATCGGGAAAATGCTTGCCGATATCTCCCATGGCCAATGCCCCCAGCAGGGCATCGGCTATGGCATGCAGCAGTACGTCGGCATCGGAATGGCCAAGCAGCCCTTTTTCATGCGGGATATCCACCCCGCCCATAATCAGTTTTCTGCCTTCCACCAAGCGGTGGACATCGTAACCGTGGCCTATTCGCATAGCGTACCTTCCTTGCTTAATTGTTGGTCCAGCAGATGGCGGGGCTGGACGTTGCCCAGCGCTGCCAGAAGTGAATTTTTAATCTGAGGAATATCGGCTTCAAGTTCTTTCAACAGCCGTTTCATCCGTTGTCTCTGATGATCTGCATCTGCCACCGGGCAGTTGCAGCTGACGGTCGTGATCCCGGCCTGTTGTACTGCTGAAATTATATCCTCTTCAGCAACATAGACCAAGGGGCGGATTACCGTAATATCGCCGCTATCGCAGACCGTTTTGGCGGCCATCGCCTTGAGGGTGCCGATAAAAAACTGGTTCAGCAGTAGTGTTTCAATGAAGTCGTCGCGGTGGTGCCCCAAGGCCAGCAGGTTGCAGCCCAAGCGGCGGGCTGCACCGTAGAGGGCACCGCGTTTCAGTCGGGCACAAAAGGAACAGTAGGATGATCCGGGACGGAGTTTCGCGGTGATCAGGTCGGCATGTTCGGTCTGCTCAACGATCAGTTGCAGACCAAGACGTTCTACAAAAGTACTGATTGCAACGGTATCAAAGCCACCAAAACCGGCATCCACGGTAACTGGCAGCAGCTCATAATGGATAGGTGCGCGGCGTTGCAGGTCGCACAGAAGCATCAGCAGGATCAGGGAGTCCTTGCCTCCGGAGACACCAACACAGACCCGGTCGCCATCCTTGATCAGGCCAAAATCACCGATTGCTCTACCTGCACCATTACGCAGGCTTCGCCAGAGCTTGGGATCAATTCCTTCCGGGCAAGACATCCGCTAAGGGGCGACCCGTTCCAGCAAGGAACGGACCATCGGGGTGAAGGTTTCATGCTCAAGCAGGAAGGCATCATGACCGTAAGCGGACTGAATCAGATGATATTCAGTGTCTTTACCCAATCCTTTCAGGCAGGTGACCATCTCTTCGGTCTGGTAAGGGGGGTAGAGCCAGTCGGAGCTGAAGGCGAAGAACTGGATTGGAGCGGTGACATGGCTGAAGGCGTCGGTCATGGATTCGTAACCCCAGGCCACATCATAAAGATCAAGCGACTTGGCCAGATAAAGGAAGGAGTTGGCATCAAAACGGTCAACAAAGTTGTAGCCATTGTAATTCAGGTAGCGCTCGACCTCAAACTGTCCAAAGAAATCAAACAGACCGTCCTTGGCTGAAAAGCGTCGCTCAAACTTCTGCCACATCGATTCGTCGGACAGGAACGTGATATGGCCGATGCCACGGGCCAGAGCCAGGCCATCCTTGGGGTTGTGCTTGTACTCCCCTTTTTTCCAGGTGGGGTCATTATAGATTGCCCAGCGGGCCACGGCGTTGAGGGAGATCGCCTGGGGGGAGGGGCGCGGCGTAGTGGCCAGGGCGATGACTGAGGCAACCCGGTCCGGATACTGGGTCGCCCATTCCAGCGCCTGCATACCGCCCATGCTGCCCCCCATAACACAGAGCAGCCGCTTGATGCCAAGCTGGTTAATCAGCAGTTCCTGGGCGCGAACCATGTCTCGGACGGTGATGACCGGAAAGGAAAGGTTGTAGCGTTTGCCGGTTTTGGGGTTGATTGAGGCAGGGCCGGTTGAGCCATAGCAGGAGCCGATTACGTTGGAGCAGATTACAAAGTAGCGGTCCGTATCCAACAGGCGGCCAGGGCCGACAATGGCATCCCACCAGCCGGTTTTGGTATCTTCTTCCCGGCGTTTGCCAGCCAGGTGTGCGTCGCCGGTCCAGGCATGTTCAACCATGATGGCATTGGAGCAGTCGGTATTCAGGACGCCGTAGGTTTCGTACACCAGGGAGATCGGGGCAAGAATCCGCCCGCTTTCGAGCCTGATGCCCCCCTCAAAGGTTATGGTCTGTTCTTGCACGATGCCTGATGACATGATCGCTCCACACGAAAAAGCCCCTGCTTGAATGGGAGCAGGGGCCTTGAAGTGTTGGGTCAAGTCCACGCTCATCTTCGCCTTGCGGCAGGATTTAGCACCTGACGCCCCAATACAAAGGAACCGGTTGCTGTGGTTTCGTCGGGCCTTATCCCTCCACCACTCTTGATAAGCAGGTTGTGAGGGACAAAATACGTGAATGATATGCGAGCGTCAATGTAAATTTAGCTGGTTATCGTCAGGCTGGATAGCTCTGGAAAATGCAGCTGCCATCTGCTATAACAATCAAAATTTCTGATCAGATAACCAATGCTGTGTTGAACAGGAGGGGATGTTATGAAGCGGATACTAGTGCTGGTGGTCTTTCTGTTCCTGTCGGGGGGCTGTTCCCACAATTATTACAACCTGCCGCAGGATGCGGTTGCGGACAAGGTGAAGGTGCTGGGAATGGTACCGATTATCGTTGATGCCGAATCTGATATCCGTTTTCCCCAGCGGGAAGAGCTGATCTTGTTGCTGACTACCATGAACCGCACCTTTGAGCGGGATCTCTTGCGGCTGGTTAAAAATACCGACAGTTTTTATACCGTGACGCTTCTGGATGCCGACCCCAAAGCGGTGTTTTCCAGCCTGGTGTCCCGGCGCGAGCGGCGTGACGATGCATCGATACAGTACAACAAGTATTTCTGGAAGCAGGAACCGATGGCAGACTTCATGCGCAAGAACAGTCTGGATGCGGTCATGTTTGTGGTGGTCAGCGGGATTACCCGCCCGGACAAGATCTCATCATCCAACCTGATGGATTCACTGGCCACTGATTATGACTTTCTGGTCATGACCGCCCAGATTGTGGATGCCAGGGGGAGCATTATCTGGGAATACCCCAACTTCCGGCAGCGGTCGCTTTCCTACAGTCCTCTGCTGAATCTGCAGTATCCTGATTTTGATGAGTCCAAGGCGAATATGAGTCCCAAGGTAGAGATCAAATTCAAGACATTGGATGGGATACGCCGTGCTCTGGAAAAGCGCCGTCAGGACATGTTGCGCCGAGAAACCAATGAAGTAGAGCTGTATATGAACCAGTTTGAGGAGATGACCTCCATGATGGTAATCGACAAGAACCGGAAACCGGCTCCTCCTCCTGAATCAAAAGACAAGCAGGACGGCAAGGAGATCAAAAAGTGAAGCTAGCTATCTCCTTTGAAGGTGGTAAAAAAGTAGCTGCAACCTTTGAAAGTGGTTTGCAGATGATGACAGACCAGGCTGTTGAAAATGGAGGAGAGGGGAGCTACCCTGAGCCGTACGCCTGTTTTCTTGGATCGATCGGCACCTGCGCCGGGATCTATGTGCTTGAATTTTGTAATGCCCGCAAGATTCCAACTGATAAGGTTTCCCTCACCCAGACCGTTGAGTTTGAGCTTGACCCCCAAGGCAAGCGGCGACTCGGTAAAGTGGGGTTGACCATCCATCTGCCGCCGGAGTTTCCTGAACGCTACCGGAAGGCTATTGTCAAGGCGGCCGAGCTCTGCTCGGTCAAGAAAGCTATCATGCATCCACCAGAGTTTATCGTCGACTATCAGGTTCAATCATAAAGGTGCCCGTGGACGAAGCCCGCAAAGAAAAACTTGCAAAAGAACTGCAGGGAATAGGGGTAGGTGCAGCCGGCCTCTTTATCCTGCTCGCATTTCTTAGCTTTAGTGCTGCAGACCAGTCGTTTAACAGCTGGTCAACGGAAGGGGGAATCCACAACCTTGGCGGACGGCTGGGTGCACAGGTGGCAGACCTGTTCTACATGCTGTTCGGTCTGGCATCGTACCTGCTGCCCGCTGCCTTGCTCTTCATTTCCTACAACCTGCTACGTTTTAAAGAGCCGAGGCTGCGGTTCTACAAGGTTGCTGCATTTTGTGGTCTTCTTTTTTCTCTTTCGGCGTTGTTCGCGTTTTTTATTGATAAAACCCAGTTTTTGGGCCAGCTGGTTTCTACGGGCGGGCTGATCGGCGGAGGAGCTGCGCAATTTCTGAAAGGCTATCTGAATACGTTCGGGGCCTTGCTGGTTCTGCTTCCGCTCCTGGCAGCCTCGATTATGACCCTCTCCGGTTTTTCCTTTGTGCTGTTTGTCTCCTGGTGGGTCGAGAACATACGTACCAGATTGGCAACGCGCCGGGAACGTGCTTCCCATGCCCGTGAGGGACGTGATCGTGAAAAGGCGAAGGCGGAAGGAAAACCGGTTCCTGCAAGTGGCCCTGTAATCAAGGCTACGGCAGCTCCAACGGCATCAACCAGACCCAATTTTTTTAAAAAAGAAAAGAAAAAAGAGGCTGCCAAGGACAAGGCGGTGCAGGAGTCTTTTGACTTTATCAAGCAGGAAGGGGACTTTATTACACCACCGCTTTCACTGCTTGACTC
>CAXNJF010000142.1:0-5178 GCA_964202585.1 Trichlorobacter sp.
GGGCAGCCGAGGTGGAGTCATACTCACGAATGGCAACCAGGGGGAATTTGGTTCTGAAGTGAGTGACATTATGAAAGCCTTTTTCCAGCGCAATGGTTTTCCCGGAGAGATCTGCTTCAGTCTTGAAGTAGTCATCCCCCTTTCTCCCGACAATCAGGTGCGGAATAACCATATAGGGGCGGGTAAAGATATAGAACGGTTCCCGGTCAGGCCGTTGGGTAATATCCATCAAACCGTCAAGCTGTCGGTTCTGCACCTTGTCCTGGTTTTGCTTGAACGGCCCTGGCACCAGCTCGATCGCGTTATTGAGCCGTTTGTTCAGAACCGCCACATAGTCCACCCCAATTCCCTGGGGCTGACCTGCCTTATCCACAAAGTTAAGCGGAGGCCAGGCATTCATCATGCCGATTTTGATCTTCGGGTGACTCTTCAGCCAGTCCTGCTCGGCAGCGGTAAGATTGAACGGACTCTGAGCCAGTACAGAAAGGGGCAGCAGCACGATCAGAATCATGCAGAACAGCGTATGTGCCAAAACAGGAGTTCTCATCTACCCCCTCATTTCAGATTTTTGTACAGCCTTGCCAGTTTTCAATTGTTGTCGGCAGTGTCACCCTGCAGCAGGTCCCCTGCCCTGCCACCGAAGTGACCTCAATACTGCCCCCGGCGCCGGTAATCGCCTGATGGGCTACCGTCAGTCCCATGCCGCTGCCGCTGCCCACCGGTCTGGTGGTAAAGAACGGTTCAAAGATACGGGGCAGATTCTCAACGGGAATACCGCAGCCGTTGTCACTGATGCAAACAACAATCCGCCCCTCTTCAACCGCAGTACTGACCGTCAACTCCAGTCCATCACCACGGGACTTGAGGGCATTATCCAGGATATTGACAAAGGCCTGCACCATCAGCGGCACCCGGCAGATACAGGGGGGCAGCGGTTGCAGATCAATTACCAGACGGGTATCGGGAGGGAATTGCGGGGCCAGACCGGCCAGCAGCTGTTCAAGCTCCTTATGCAACTCCACCGCCTGTTCATGCATTCCGTCCAGATGGGCAAAGCCCTGTAACTCGGCCACAATCCGGGCGATCCGGTCGGTACCGTCAAGTGACTGCCCCAGCAACACTCCTACGTCTTCCAACAGAAAATCAAGCTTCAACTCTTTCCAGCGTTGTTCGGTCTGTTGTTTGACGATTGTTGGTGAGGCTTCCTTTGCCAGCATCAAACGATAGAGCCCCAGCATCTCGGCCATCCGGTTCTGATACTTGGCAAAACTGTTCAGGTTGCTGCGGACAAACCCCAGCGGCGTGTTGATTTCATGGGCCATACCAGCGGCCAGCTGCCCCACGGCGGCCAGTTTTTCCTGCTGCAGTAATCTGTTGTAGGCCAGTTGAAGCTCAGTCGTACGTTCAACCACCTTTTTTTCAAGATCACGGGCCAGGTCTCGGTAACGGCGCTCAGACTCCATCAGACGGCGATTGGTAACCACCAGCTGTTCGTAGGATTCCTGCACAACGCTGGTATGCACTTCGGTGGTCAGCATCCGCTTCAGATTATTGGTTACGGTCAGTTGCAGGGCATCCTGCAGCAAGCGGGCGATGGCCTCAAAACCAGGTAATGTCCCACCGGCTTCCAGCACCAAGGTCCCCTTTGGCTCACCTTCAACCAGAATATTCAGACGCTGACTCAGCAGCTCCGTCCCATCGGCTGACAGAACCTCACCAAGCGTGACCAATGGCAGCTCATCTTCATCCAGCAGGGCAACGCGGCTGATCCCCAGCTTGAGAGAGCTGCGCAGCAGCGGCTCAATTTCAGCTTTGCCCACAATCTCGCTCAGACGTTTTTCTTCGCCGATCACAAATTCTATGTGGGGTTGCGCTTCGTGCATGGGGTATCACCTTTTTTAAAACCCTTAAAACCTTAACGCAGAGGCGCAGAGAGGCAGAGGAGCAGAAAAAGGCAAAACATTGGGGGGAGGACCAAAACCAAGATTTCCCCTGCGTCTCTGCTCCTCTCATTTTTCTCTGCGTTAAGATTTTTCTGCATTGACCAACGCTGTCACAAAAGTATCCCGTTCAACCTGGAACCGCTCCCGCAACCCCAGCTTCTGGTCCACGCTATCAAACAATCCTTCAATCGCTGCCTGGAAAGTCTCCAGCACCCCCTGCCCCTGCAGGGCCGATGCCATAAGTACCGGCAACCCGGTTGGTCCCCAGGTTGCCAGCAGCTCTGATTCAGACACCGTATCCGGCAGATCACGCTTGTTAAACTGGACCACCAGCGGCAGCCTTTCAATATCCAGCCCCACCATGGCAAGGTTTTGCTCAAGGTTGGCAAAGCTTTTGGCATTCACTGCCATTTGGTTTGTCCGGGAATCAGCCACAAACACCACACCGTCAGTCCGCTGCAACACCGCCTTGCGGGTGGCGTCATGGCGCACCTGACCCGGCACAGTGTAGACCTTCAGCTTGATCTTTAAGCCGGATGGAGCCACATAAAAAAACGGCAGCAGATCAAAGTAGATCGTGCGGTCTTCAGTGGTATCCAGCATCATCAGCTCACCACGGCCTTCCTGCTGCAGTTTGTCATGCAGGCAAAGCAGATTGGTGGTCTTGCCGGAAAGCGCCGGGCCATAATAGACCAGCTTCAGCACCAGCTTTTTGTGTTGTTCGTCAAATTCGATCATAGAAAACCAGGGGCAAGGGTCATGGGACAAGGGTCAAACAGCTTCAATGTCTTTAAACGTGACCCATGCCCCTTGACCCTTTCTTTATTGATGCACCAGAGCAAAGATCCCCTGCAGCGGCGGATCAAGCTTGTAGTAGCGCTGGATAGCTTCAATCTTGACCGCATCCAGTACCACTCCCTTGTTCAGCAACATCAGACCGGTACCGGAGATAACATCCCTGGTCAACAGCATCCCCTTACGCAGTTCATCCGGTCGTAGTTCAAGTTCTACCGTGGCATTGGGATCAATTTCCGGCATGGTAAAGTAGGCATAGCGGGCAATTTTGCGAAAAATCCGCTGCAACGCCGGATCAAGCTTGATGTTCAAACCAAGCTCCACACGTGTCAGAGCCTGCTCTGCAGTATCGCCGCCACTTGCTACAGCCCGGTCCAACTGATCGGCGTAGGCCAGTATCCGGGCACCAATCGGAATATCCTCTCCCTTCAGGTGATCAGGATAGCCGCTTCCATTGACATTTTCATGGTGATGCCGGATCAGCACCCCCGCAGCGCGCAGATCAGCAATGCTGTCAATGGCCATCTGCCCCCGCACCGGATGCTGGCTATAAAGCTGCAGATCATCAGCAGTCATGTAGTCCGGTGATTTTTCCAGCACCTTTTCCGGGATGCCTATCTCCCCGATATCATGCAGCAGCGCTGCTATGCGGACAGTCTCTACCTCCTCCGGCATCAGACCATATTCTCGGGCAGCGTTGGTGGCCAGTTCAGATACATTGCGGGCATGTTGCTGCATCTTTTGCCCACGCATCTCCACCAGACTGGAAAATGCGCTGATCATGCCGTTATAGTTATGCTTCAGCTGGATCAACGCATCATTTAAGTCATCGGCTTTTTTACGGATGGCAGTGGTCTGCTGTAACACCCGGTTTTTCAGGTTTTCGTTCCACTGTCTTAATTCTTCATTTTGTGCATGTACAACAGCTTGTAAACGCCTGTTTTCATGGGATAGTGTCCAGGTTTCAACCGCTGCCCGCAGCGTCTGTAACAGATCTTCATCTTGCCAGGGTTTATTTAAATAGCGACTGGCTCCCCCCTTATTGATTGCATCGGCAGCAGCAGAGATGTCGGAATAACCGGTCAACAGCATCCGGATCGCATCAGGAGCCAGTTGCTGTGAATGCTGCAAAAATTCGGCCCCATTCATACCGGGCATCCGCTGGTCAGAAACAATCAAAGCCACATGTTCCAGGGTTGTCAGTTTGTGCAGGGCAGCATCACCGGAGTTGGCGATTTCCGTATCAAACTCTTCATCCATGGTCAGGCGTTGCAACGCCTTGAGGATATTTTCCTCGTCATCCACAAACAGGACTACAGGGCGGACCGGTTTGTCATTCATCGGTGCGTACCTCTTGTTCAGCCAACGGCAGGAAGGTTTTGACCAGCTCCGGATCAAAATGGGTTACAGTCATCTCTTTCATGATCTCAATCACCCGTTCAAGTGAGTAGGCTTTGCGGTAAGGCCGGTCTGAATACAGCGCGTCAAACACATCGGCAATAGCCACAATGCGTGCCTCAATCGGGATTTCGTCACCTTTCAGGCCTGCAGGATAGCCTGCACCGTCAAACCGTTCATGGTGGTAGAGGATGACATTCACCACCCCTTCAGACATGTGGGCCTGACGGGCCACCTCTGAACCCCAGCGGGGGTGTTGCATAACCGACTCCATATCATCCTCGCTCAGCTTGCCGGGAAAATTCAGTACCCGTTCCGGTACGCCGATCTTGCCGCAGTCGTGCAGCCAACTGCCGTGCTTTATCTCTTCAAGCACGTTCTCACCAAGTCCCAGCGCCTTTGCAAGAATAACCGCATAGCGGGCAACCCGATCACAATGCCCTTTCGTGTAAGGATCTTTCAATTCAACAGTCTGGGCCAGTGAGAGATAGACTGTTTCATCTTCAGTGGTTCCCAGTGACTGAACCAGTTGATAGCGCATCAACGCCTCATCCACCGTCTCCATCAGTTCCTGGTTATTCCAGGGCTTGGTCACAAAGCGGTAGGCTTCACTCTTGTTGATCGCATCGATGGCAATCGACAGGTCGGCATAAGCGGTCATCATGATCCGGATCGTATGGGGCCAGCGGGCCTTGACCTTGGAAAGAAACTCAATCCCCCGCATGCCGGGCATCAGATAGTCCGATACAACCACCCAGATATCTTCCTTTTCCAATATTTCAAGCCCTTCAGGGCCTGAAGCTGCAAACAGGCAGCGCAGGTCATCCCGCTCCAGATACATCCGCTCCAGAGCACTGCGGATCGGCTGCTCATCATCAACAAATAAGACCGTGCGCATTATTCCACCTCCAGAAAGACCAGCACAACAGCGTCGCTGCCGGCAAAGGTTATTGCGCGCCCCAGCACCCGCCAGGATCGGTCACCAAACGTATCAACCGTGGTCAATGTTTTCTCTCTGCGTACCTGTTCAACCATCTTTTTA
>CAXNJF010000143.1:0-5173 GCA_964202585.1 Trichlorobacter sp.
CCTTCCGGAAAGCTGATTTCAGAGACATGGACTGAATGCCCGATCTTCAGATCTGCAATGTTGATCTCAATATGCTCAGGAATCAGAGCAGGCAGACACTCGATATGCAGGGTGTGGTGGGCAAAATCAAGCAGACCACCCTCTTTGACACCGGCGGCGGTTCCAATCAGGCTGACCGGCACATTGACCCGTACCTTCTCGTGCATGTTAACCCGGTGCAGGTCTACATGCTCAGCATTTCTCTTGATGACGTCACGCTGGATTTCTGCCACGATTACGACAACCTTGTCCAGGTCACCGCCGCCTTCAAGGGTAATCAGGTTGTTCAGGCCGCCCTCACCGGCAATGGCAGCACTTAATGCCTTGGGGTCCAAACTGACCGGCACCGGTTCCATACCACGTCCATAGACAACACCTGGAATACGTCCGGCAGCGCGCAACTTGCGGCTAATCCCTTTACCTGCACTGGTACGGGTTTCAATTTTCATCTGGGTCTGTTGCATGGTTTTCCTCCCAACCTAAAAGCGGTCTGTCTGACCGTAAATTTTTTCCTGCTTTTTTATGTGAAGAGCGAACTTACTGATTCATCTTCGTGAATCCGGCGAATTGCTTCAGCCAGTAGCGGAGCCACTGACAACACTTTAACCTTGGAGGTACGGTCTGCCCTTTCTCCAAGGGGAATACTGTCGGTCATCAACACCTCTTCAATAACAGAACCGTTAATGCGATCAATGGCCGGCCCGGACAGGACGCCGTGGGTTGCAGCAGCGTAAATTTTGGCAGCGCCGTTCTGTTTTAAAGCTCCGGCAGCCTGGGTTAGCGTACCGGCGGTATCGATCATATCATCAAGAATAATGGCAACCTTGCCCTTTACATCACCAATCAGATGCATTACCTCTGCCACATTGGGACCGGTACGGCGTTTGTCGATCACTGCCATCGGACATTCCAGTCGCTTTGCAAAAGCCCGCGCACGCTCTGTGCCACCGGCATCGGGGGTAACCATAACCAGATCCTGGCCGGCAAACCGGTCCTTGAGGTGGTTCAGGATGACCGGGGCAGCGTACAGGTTATCCACCGGAATGTTGAAGAAGCCCTGGATCTGGGCAGCGTGCAGATCAATGGTGACCACCCGGTTAACCCCGGCAGTGGTGATCAGATCAGCTACCAGCTTGGCCGAAATAGGGGTACGGGGGGCAGCTTTGCGATCCTGGCGTGCGTAACCGTAGTAGGGGATAACCGCCGTAATAGTGGCAGCCGAGGCCCGTTTCAAGGCATCGGTCATCACCAGCAGCTCCATCAGGTTATTATTGGTCGGGGCACAGGTGGATTGAACCACATAGACATCACGGCCACGGACGTTTTCGCAGATTTCTACCATCACTTCGCCGTCAGAAAAGGTCTTGACGCCTGCATTCCCCAAGGGAACACCAAGTCCGTCACAAATTTTCTGGGCCAGATTAGGATTGGAGTTGCCTGAGAAGACCCTGATCTTGTCGTACATGGCTACGTGCTCTACCTTTCAAACAAAAAAATACGTTTATACCGTCTCAACAACCGCGACAAACCAGTCTTTATTTGCACCAAGCAGATCGCCGGCCTTGCGTGCGGTTGTCTCATCACTGAACAGACCAAACACCGTGGGACCACTCCCGGACATCAGGGAGCAGAGCGCGCCACAGGCTATCAGTTCGTCCTTAATAGCTGAAATAACTGGAAAGGCAGGAACAGTTACGCTTTCAAGGTCGTTTGACAAAACAGAACACAGCGCAGCAACGTCCACAAACGAGTCGGGAATTGTAGCCAGACGCTTCCTTTGTGTCAACTGCAAATTTTTATAGACCCAGGCGGTGGAAACCGGCAGGTTAGGATTTACCAGCACCACCCAGGCGGGCGGCACGTTTAAAAGCGGGGTGAGTCGCTCACCGATCCCTTCGGCCAGAGCCGTCTGCCGAAAAACAAAAAAAGGCACATCAGCCCCAAGGGTGACACCGATTTCCATCAATCGCTCACGGGAAAACCCCAATCCCAACAGTTCGTTCAACCCCAGCAGCACGGCAGCGCAATCACTGCTGCCACCGCCAAGTCCAGCTGCCACCGGAATGTTCTTTTGAATGTCAATGGTAACTCCACGGGAGTAATCCGAGAGATCAAGCAACGCTTTAGCTGCTTTCCAGGCGATATTTCCTTCGCCATCAGGCACCCCTTTACGGCCACAACTCACCTTGATACCCGGGGTATCACACAACCGGATCGTAACCTGGTCACACAGGTTGACCTGCTGCATGATCATACGCAGCTCATGATACCCGTCAGGACGCCGCGCAATCACATCCAGACGGTAGTTAACCTTGGCCGGGGCCTGCAGAACAATGCTTTCAAGCATGAAGGAACTCCGTACGTAACGTTACAAGACCTGAATTTTCTAAACCAATCAAGGCCGCAAGGCAAGGGCAAAGAAGCTTGCAGGTCATGATGTTCACCGCTATACTCCGTACCCTTGCATGTAAAACCTGTTTTATTGCGAAAGGAAGATGCTGATCCATGAATATCCGAATCCCCGCTGAATGGGAACCACAGGATGGTGTCCTGCTTTCATGGCCCCACCCCGCCACTGACTGGAGTGACCGGTTGCCTGAAGTTCTTGCCACCTATACCGAGCTGATCCGCCAGATCAGCCGCTTTGAAAAAGTTCTGGTAGCTGCTCCTGAACCTGGACAGGTACAAACATATCTCTCCGATGCAGGGCTTGATCTGTCCCGGATCATTTTCTGTCAGGTTGAGACAAACGATACCTGGACCAGGGACTACGGGCCGATTACCGTTTTAGTAAATGATCAGCCGGTACTGCTGGATTTCGGATTCAACGGCTGGGGGCTCAAGTTTTCCGCAAACCTGGACAATCAGGTAACGCAACAGCTGAAACAGCAGGGAGTACTGCTGCCCCGCACCAACATCATCGGACTGGTGCTTGAAGGGGGCAGTATTGAAAGCGACGGCTGTGGCACGATCATGACCACCAGCCAGTGTCTTCTTTCCCCGAATCGCAACCCGCAGCTGACCCGTCAGGATCTTGAAGGAGCCATGCAGTCCCTCTTTGGAGCCCAGAGGGTTCTCTGGCTTGAACATGGCCATCTGGAGGGGGATGATACCGATGCCCACATTGACACCCTGGCGCGGCTCTGCCCCCATGACACAATTGTCTACGTTGCCTGCGATAACCCGGCTGATCCGCATTATACCGGGTTGCAACAGATGGAGCAGGAGCTGAAGCAGCTGACGACAGCCAGCGGCAGCCCCTTCCGGCTGCTGGCTCTGCCCTGGCCTGAAGCAAAATACGACACAACAGGCAACCGTCTGCCGGCCAGCTATGCAAATTATCTGGTCATCAACGATGCCGTACTGGTGCCAACCTATCAGGATCCGGTGGATAATGGTGCCCTGGCCATGATCGCGCTGGCCTTTCCCGGTCGTGAAATCATCGGAATCAACTGTCTGCCGTTGATTGAACAACATGGTTCATTGCACTGCGTGACCATGCAGCTACCGGTCGGAGTAGTGCCATGAAGCCGTTAAAGGTAGCCCTGATACAGCAGAGTTGCAGTGATAACGGTGAAGAGACCTTTGCCAGAACCAGTGGTCTGGTCCGACAGGCAGCAGCAGAAGGAGCGCGATTGGTGGTGCTGCAGGAACTGCACAGCGGCCCCTATTTCTGCCAGACCGAAGAAACAGGCCAGTTTGATCGGGCCGAACCGATTCCGGGGCCTGCTACCGACAAACTGGGTGGGCTGGCCTGCGAACTTGCAATCGTGCTGGTTACCTCGTTGTTTGAGCGCCGAGCTTCCGGCCTGTACCACAATACTGCTGTTGTGTTCGAGCAGGATGGTTCCATCGCAGGCACCTACCGCAAGATGCATATCCCGGATGATCCAGGATTTTACGAGAAATTCTACTTTACACCCGGTGATTTAGGGTTTACACCGATCCGCACCTCAGTCGGAAAACTGGGGGTGTTGGTCTGCTGGGATCAGTGGTATCCGGAAGCAGCACGGCTGATGGCACTTGCCGGGGCTGACCTGCTGATCTACCCCACCGCTATTGGCTGGGATCCGCAGGATGATGCTGCGGAGCAGGGACGTCAGCAGGATGCATGGAAAACCGTGCAGCGGGGCCATGCGGTTGCCAACGGTCTGCCGGTACTCTCGGTCAACCGGGTCGGGTTTGAGGCTTCACCAGATCCCCGTGCAGGGGGGATTCAGTTCTGGGGCGCCAGTTTTATCGCAGGTCCGCAAGGCGAGCTGCTTGCAGAGGGCAGCACAGACAAGGAAGAGATCATAGCTGTTGAACTGAACATGGAACGCAGTGAAACCGTACGCCGCATCTGGCCATTTTTACGGGATCGTCGCATTGATGC
Source organism: Trichlorobacter sp. (assembly GCA_964202585.1). GTDB lineage: Bacteria > Desulfobacterota > Desulfuromonadia > Geobacterales > Pseudopelobacteraceae > Trichlorobacter. Next base: position 4,415 of record CAXNJF010000143.1, read on the forward strand.
CTACGGAGACCTGACCCGGCGTTTCCGGGACTAGGAGCTGCAGATGGAAAAGCAGACAGAAGCGTTACCGCCGCTTGATCAGGATTATCTGAGGATCAACTACCATGAGGCCGGATTCAGCTACCTGCTGCCTGAAATCCTTGAACTGTTCCATGGCCAGATCCGGATTTATCTGCAGAATATTGAACAGCTTTACCTGAAGGGTGATCTGCAGGGACTGGCAGCAGAAGCCCACACTTTGAAGGGTTCAGCCGGCTCAGTCGGAGCAACTGCGCTTGCAGCGGCGGCCGCTGTTCTGGAACACCACACCGCTTCATCAGACAGTATCACCTTAAACGAACAGTTGGATCAACTGCGACAGACTGTCACACTGACCGATGCGGCCATTGTGGTCGAACTTGCCCGACTGGCTGCTGAAGACGATGCGGCATTGAACCTGCTTTGAGCCCCTTCCCTTTCCCGCAAAAAAACAGGGCCACCTGCTTAACGGGCGGTCCTGTTTTTTTGCGGTGCTGGTACGAAAGAGGGGTTAGCTTTTACTCTTCAACCCCGCTTCTGCTGCAAGCCGCTCCCAGGCGGGCAGACTACGCTCAATCATCTTCTGATCAAAACAGTAGGCTATCCTGAAGTAACCCGGCGCACCAAACCCGGAACCCGGCACCAGCAGGATGTGGTGCTTCTGTGCCAGCTTGACAAACTCCACATCATCGGCAAGTGGCGATTTGGGGAATAGATAGAAGGCTCCATCCGGCTTGACCA